>CALHOU010000118.1 GCA_938035945.1 uncultured Granulosicoccaceae bacterium | reverse complement strand
ATCCAATACATCATTGATGAGCTCTAGAAGGTGAGTTCCGCTATTAGAAATGGTGTTCAAATGCCGAATGCGATCGTTCTCTGATTGATTCGAATTTCGTTTTAATACTTCGGTAAAACCCAGAATGGCCGTCATTGGCGTCCGAATTTCGTGGCTCATATTAGACAAGAATGCGGTTTTAGCCTCGTTTGCAGCCTCTGCTTCTTCCATCGATTGCCTTAACAACAATTCCTTTTCTTCGAGCAATGTCACATCATCCATACTAATGAGAACACCACCGACTTTGCCTTTGGCACCCATTACCGGCGAGCAGTTCACGATAAACTTACGTTCTTGAGCATTTTTGTCCTGATAGCCAACCATCTCCATGCGAGTTGGTTGCCCCGTGGCAAAGGCTTGCTGCCAAGGAAAGCTTGGGTTGTCATTGTCTTGCTGAATCCAGGGTAAAGAATCAGCTTTTACCCCAAGTAAATCATCAGCATCCCGGCCGTTTAATTCCGCAAAAGCGGCGTTTGCCAACACCACATTTCCTCGGCCGTCTAGTACTAGCAATGACTCTGCAATAGTATCCAAAGCCGAACGAACTCGAGCTGGCACCGCTGTTGATGGGTTAAGCTCCTTAAGCATTTTCCCAAGATAGAAATAAAACATTGGGAAACTGACCAAACCAATAAAGGCCATTAAGCTCAGCGAAGAGTCTCTGACTTTATCCATGAAGGAGACTTGTTCTGGCACAGCAAACTGAAAATGCATTTGGCCCCATTCTTCATCTCCACGCAATAGTGGTACAGTAACGATGGAGCCGCCAGTTAAGGATGTAATAAGACGCTCTGTATCAGGCTCGGCAACGGTATAACGCGCTTGTTGATCTGTATCTTCGTCAAAACCAAAAAACACTCGACTATTGTCAGACGCACGCTGCAACTCGATCGCGTTTAACTCTGGATTTCGGTTAACTATAAATTCGAGAGAACCTCGCATACCAGCAAGGTCACCACGTTTTAACAAGATTGAATTCGAGGACGAAACCGCTTCGGCCAATGCAATTCTGCCTTCTAGTAGTGCACTCATGCGATCAGGCACAAATCCCAAGAACATGGAAAGCAAAACGACCGCAGTTAGCAGAGAAGACAAACCAAATGCGATATGAAATCGCGGTGAAAAAGATGGCAATCTTCTATAAATCGATTTTAGTTTCGTCCACATAATCGTTTTAACTTACGAAGAAAAGAAGTCTACTGAGCAACGAACACCACTAGGTACTTTCAATTCAGGGTTATCAAGAATAAGTCGAACACCAAAAGTTGCGCTTGCCGCATCTGCCACTGCATCGATACGCCTAACTTCTGCATTCAATACTTGATCATCAAAACCAGGCGCGAGTATGGTTACGCCACCACTCATACCCGATTCAATCTGACCTAAGTATTCCAAGGGAACAATGACTTCTACGTGCAGTGGGTTGAGTTGCGCAACTTCAAACACCGGTTCGTTGTCTACGTACTCGCCAGCAGATTTAAACCGTTTGATGATGGTGCCTTCGATTGGACTTACAATCATGCGACGCTCTAGAGCCGCGCGATCACGTTCGACGCGCAGTTGCGCCAGTCTTAAATTTTCTTTTTCCTGCTTAACTTGTAAACCAGCGATGCGCGACTCGGTTTCAACCTGGTCCATGTTCTGTTGTGAAATAGACGCCGTCTTAAGTAGACTGGCATTTCGTTTTTTGGTGCGTTCACCAAAAGACGCGCTCGCACGCCTTAAATCTATTGCTGTTGCATGAGCAGCAATCTCCTCTGATATAGCAAGAGAGGCCTGTTCTACACGCGATTCAAGCGTTGCCATGACCGAGCCTGGGCTCACAAAATCACTTCTATCGTATTTAGTTGTGGCCAGTAATCCCGGAACGGCTGACCCTAAGCGAACAACCTGACTTGGCTCTACAACGCAATCCAGGTCCGACAACACTTCTCGGCCTGCACTGATAGGATTTGCCGTAAACACGACTAACATCAACACTGATACGCACAAACCAACGGGTATAAAGCCCATGCTAGGCTTAGCAATGATCGCCTTGATCGCAGCGATTTTTTCATTCGATTGTTCGTTGTTACTAGTATTCATCATTCGCTTATCACTAGACCGTTAGTTGTTTAAGCAGAAGTTGCCGTGTAGAACGCCACCATCTTTTTCCCAAGGATTCAGGTTCGTGATGCAGAGTTACATATGCCCTGCCACCAATACCTGCGATAACTGCCTGATCCGGCAGTGATAGTTCGATATGAAACACTCGTTCCAGTGTTTTCAATTGATCATCTGTCTGCGAAGCAACTGCTATGCCGCCTCTTCCGTTATAAGCTAGAGCCGGGCTCGGCAAAGTGTTGACGCCGGCAGGTGTTTGACGCGTAAGCGTTGCATCAAGCTCTAATCCAAAGCTATCTGCCAATCTAACCTGTGCTTGTTCAACGCCAGCCTGGAGTCGTTCTATACGTTGTTGTGTAAGTACCGCCTTAACGACAAGATCTTGTTTATCAACAACGTAGGCAAGTAATTCACCTTGTTTTACACGCCGCCCTTCAATCACCGATTGCTCATCAATAACAAACTGGCCATCATTACTAGCGGTTATTTCCAACTGCTTGGAACGTGCAATCAGGTTACTCAGTTCACGTTGAAGTGACTGGATATCTGACGCTAAACCTTGCGCACCAGCCGTGTCATTTTGCTGCATCGTTCTATAGTTAACGCGTGCGGTTTCTAGTTTGGCTTCTACAACTAACTTAGCTGTGTACAACTCAGGTGCGGAGAGTCGGATAAGAATCTGCCCGGTTGTGACGTGTGTTCCGGGTTCAACAACGAGTTCTTCTACCACACCTGCTTGTGCCGCGAATACTTGGGCTTGATTAGGTACCCACACCACACCTTCGGTGCGAGTGGTCGATGGGACCGGAAAAAATGAGACAGCCAATAACACGCTTAAGGCCAAAACAGCCGTAACACCCATCGAACGCGTGCGAACATCGACCAGCTCCGGCGAATTTCGTAAGTAAACAATCAGTTTAAGCAGTGGCGTAACCAACAATTGGAACAAAGCAAATAACGCTAAGGCAACACCCAAGACCAAGAATTTCGACGCAAGAAACAAGGCAATAACCACCGTAATAACCGCGCGATAAACACTCGACATCACACCATAGAGCAACAACCACTTGGCTTCTCCTCCCGCACTGACCGGTGAACGAGCGCCAGCGACTCGGTAGATGTATTTTTTAAATAGATAGCGACAGTACTTCTGTGCCCTCGATGATAAGTTGGGAATATCCAACCAATCTTGCAATATGTAGTAACCATCAAATTTAAGCAGCGGGTTCGCATTAAATAAGATGGTGGACACTGAGCCCATAAAAAATACCGCGAATCCTAATTCTCGTGTAAACCCGGGTTGTACTGTTAGGAAAGTAAATAAACCGATGGACGCCAAAGTACATTCAGCGATCATACCGGCTGCACCCACAAGGATTCTTTGGTATTTACTTGGAAACATCCATGCATCTGATGCATCAACATACGGAATGGGCATCAACACAAGAAAGGTAATACCGGTTTCATGTACAGAGCCACCCCATCGCTTAATCACTAATGCATGCGCAAGTTCATGCAATGCTTTTAAAGCTGGGTACATCAGGATGAACAACCACCAATGTTGAGGCGACGCCGCAACGCGCTTAAACTCCTCACCAACCGTCGACACATTAACAATGGCTGCAAGAATAGCGACCGAGATTATACTTAACGCGGTCACCAGGAACCAACGCCTGAACAACCAAGGCAATTTTTGAATCAGTAAACCAAGCCATTTGTCCGGATTGTGTAGCGGAATTCGTATCGATAGAGGGTTTTTAAATCGGGACAACAGCGAGTCTTTCTGATTGGATTTTTGTTGAGCGATTAAGCGTTCTTGTTCATGATCAGAGCCAATTGACAACAAACCAATGGTGCACATCGGACCGATTAAGGCACTTACATCATCCGGTTCGAACCCATGATTTGCGCTGCGCGCACAGATAGACTCTAGGTTGGTTTTGCCATCGATTAAAGACAAAATGGCTGAAGCGCTTGCACTGAGCCGGATATGTTCCCCTGTTAAAGTGTTTCGGAGTATCAACCATCGCTCATCACGCACGCTACGTGACTCATATTCGATATTCGGGGACAGTGTAGGTTTACACAGCTTAAGCGTATCCCAGCTGCTCTCAATGCTGGTCATAGCACACCCACTTTCCAGCCCATATAACGCAACTTATCCACCAGCCGATGCGTGTAAACCCAAAACATGGAGCGCTTACCAATGCTCACTTTGCCCACCCCTTCCATACCAGGTCGCAAGGCATTGGCGCCAGCCTCAATAATGGCTGGAACTCTAAACGCACTCCTGCCTTTTTCTGAAACGGCAACGGGGAGTATGTCACCCAATTCTGCCTTCCAAACCGAAGTTGGCAATGCGGCCATACGAAGTTCAGCCAGCTGTTGCGATTGAATGTATCCGATATCGTGTTCATCAATTTCCAACACCAACCGGTATTCTTCGGCCGATGCAATTTCGAATAACACATCACCTGTGGATACTGGCGCGCCCAGGGATTGTGTCCAATCACCATCGAGCAACACGCCATCGAAGGGTGCGCGTACCTCACTACGCTGCAGCTGCTGTTCAAGCAACGCAATTTCGGCATCTATGCGTTGTTCATCTGCACGTAAGCGACTCAGCTCACTCCTATCGTGAATTGCGAGCGCTTGTGCATATTCTTGTTGGTTCTTGGTTTTCTCGCTACGCCACTTCTCGGCTGCAAGCTGTAAGTCCTGCCCATCGAGCGTTGCGAGTAAATCGCCTTTAGAGACCACCTCACCAGCGCGAGCATGCGCCGATAGAATAAATCCATCTTGCGCAGCCACCAAAACCTGACGATCAGACGCCTCGATATAAGCATCCGCCGAAACACGATGCGTGACCGGAATTATGAAAGATGCCAACAAGACAACGCCTGCAATACTGGATAGCCAACGCCGTTTACTCCACATACCCACATGACCAAAATTGGCAACAGTTTCTCTGCAGAAACGGGTAAGTTTTTTCGCCAGTGGTAGTTCGTTGTAATGCGTCATGGTTAACAACGAGCCCAAGGAATGAACAGACTGCTCTATAGCATCAGCTTGTGCACTGACAAACGGTTGCGCATCATCACGTTCCATGACAAGAACAAATTTATCTTGCTGTGCACTCGGTATCGCAAAACTAAGTAACGGATGCTCACCTTGACTCTTGTA
Source organism: uncultured Granulosicoccaceae bacterium (assembly GCA_938035945.1). Lineage (GTDB taxonomy): Bacteria > Pseudomonadota > Gammaproteobacteria > Granulosicoccales > Granulosicoccaceae > Granulosicoccus. The sequence continues at coordinate 21,092 of CALHOU010000118.1, read as the reverse complement.
ATACGCCTGCATGGCCGGTGCGCTAACGTCATCGCTGTTAGGATAAACAGCGCGATCGGTTTCAACCGTCTCTTGCATCAGTGCACATAGTTGTCTGGAAATTTGGCGTCTCTGATCGATCCTTGATTGACCAGACATGGCTACCAATTGCACTGTCGAGCCATTGTGACAACCCAATGAAACTCGTACACAACCGCACATGTTGGCTAGCGTATTAACCAATGTAAATGCTATACCGGTAAAACTACCGTGACGATCAAGTGAGCCTATTAGAAGCTGCGCAAGTTGTGCTTCGGGAACACTGGCCAGATGATTCTCGATTGGCCGCGAATCGGTGCTTTCGCGTAACTGGGAAGACGCCCACAGGCTGAGTTGCACTGCTGTTTTTTGTTGGATCTCGCTCCAAGCCGAGGTCCGCATCACCAACACATAGGCGTTACCGCTGCCCTCATGTGTAAACGGGATCGCCAATAAGTGTTTATCAGTATCCGCTACCTTGTCTAGATACAAAGCCCGTTGACGATGCACACAGGAGAGAACGGCGTTGTTATCAGCATCTTTGGGCACACACGTGATTGGATTTGCCGCACGCAGCTCAATCGTTTGATTGGGCCGAATATCGAAAAGCATTAGCTCAGTTACGTCGGGCAGCATTTCATGCAACCAGACTAACCATTGGGCATGAGCTGCTGAATCTTTGGCAGCTGAAGCCGATTCGCTATGCGTTTTTTTGAGTTCTGGAGTTTGCATTGACAAAGCCGGTATGTCCTTAAATTACAGCTGTTTAAAGCGGTTTTATATGCTGCTAGGTGCAACTAATGAGCCACGGCTGCTAAGCCTTGGGCATCTTTGTCCTCTCACAATAGTATTTCCTCGGCAAACACCCTAAATCTGTCAAAATACTGATAGCGTCAAAGCTTGCACGCAATTTTTTTGGCAATAAAAAAGGCAATAGTTATGTCTGACTTAATCGAACAACTCAGAGACATAGTTGGCAGCAATCATGTATTGAATGAACAAGATGTTGCCTTACGTGCACGACACTTCTGGGACTCATCGCCCATGCAAGCGCTTGCCTTGGTTAAACCTGCCAATACAGAACAAGTCAGTGCCGTGCTCGCCTTATGCCACTCGCACAAACAAGCGGTAGTCACACATGGCGGTATTACCGGTTTGGTGGATGGTGATAAATCCACAATAGAGGAAATCGTTTTATCGTTAGAACGCATGCGCAACATCGAAACAATCGATACTGCGGGTAAGACCATGACGGTACAGGCTGGCTGCATACTGCAAAATGTACAACAAGCTGCATCCGAGCAAGGGCTGCTCTATGGCTTGGATTTAGGTGCCAGAGGTTCGTGCACCATTGGCGGCAATATCTCCACCAACGCAGGTGGCTTATCAGTTCTACGCTACGGTATGACGCGCGAGCAAATACTAGGACTGGAAGTTGTACTAGCCGACGGTACTGTGCTCAATTCAATGAACACTTTGTTAAAGAACAACGCGGGTTATGATTTAAAGCAACTGTTTATCGGAAGCGAAGGTACTTTGGGCGTTGTCACACGCGCCGTACTTCGACTACGGCCAAACACGCCCACAGTTAACACCGCTATCCTAGCCTTCGATCGTTTTGAACAAGTCTCGCAAACCTTGTCGCACATGTCCGCCAATTTAAATTCTCAACTTAACGCATTCGAAATCATTTGGAACGACTTTTACCGACTGTCAACCAATCAGAAAATAAAAGGTGCTGCGCGAGCGCCCTTGTCTGATAACTACAATGCCTACGCCATTGTTGAATCTCAAGGCGCTAACAGCGAGGCCGATCAAGCGGCTTTTATGCAGGCACTCGAATCAGCGATAGAAGATGAAAAAATTGTTGATGCGGTGGTTGCGCAATCGGAGAAAGAGCGCGATGAAATTTGGACCATTCGCGAGAACGTGGATTTGATGTTGCGCCATCATCCAATATTTATTTACGATATCAGTTTGCCGATCGTCACAATGGAAGCTTATTTAGAGAAAGTAAAAAAACAACTGGGGGAACTTTGGCCTAATGTGACAGTTTATGCTTACGGCCACTTAGCGGACAGTAACTTACATGTGTCAGTAGCACCACAACCAGAGAACTATGTCTTAAACCCGGTTAGCGGCAATACTGAAACCGAACCGCTTTGCGAGGAACACCGTCAGTGGTACGAGACCTGTAACAAAATTATGTTCGAGGCGTTAAGCCAAATCGATGGCTCGGTGTCTGCTGAACACGGTATCGGCTTGATGAAAAAACAGTATCTGCATTATTCAAGAACGCAAAGCGAAATTAATACCATGGGTGTGCTTAAGAAAGCTTTAGACCCTAACAACATTTTAAACCCAGGGAAAATTATCTAGACAACACCAACTTAACTATAAAGCGCATTGGCAAGCACGTGCGCGTGCAATCTGCGCGTAACAAACACCAGCATGAAAACAGCGAACAAGCAAAACGCGCCCATATACAACAGCTGTGTTTCAAATCCAATGCCTACATCGATAAGCCAGCCTGTAAGACCTGGGCCTAAAGCAGAAGACAAAACCATTCCAGCAAAAACCACCGAGCGTACCGCGCCTAAAAAACGTGTGCCGTAAACTTCTGACCACACCGCTCCAAAAATAGCACCGGTGAGTCCGTAACAAATGCCAACCAGCAACATGAACACGATTAATAAATAAGGCTGATAGGCGTAAGACAATAAAACACAGCCAGCACCTAACGGAATCAAACTAAACGGCAACAATCGATAGGCACTAAAACGATCGATTAATTGCCCGGTGATAAGTGATGTCGCAACACTTAAAATTGACATCAAAGTAAACCCGACCACGAGTACCGATGCATCCCATTGCTTAATTTCCAACAGATGCACCTGATGAAACCAGACGGACGTTCCAATAAAGCCTGGTGCCATAACACCACAGCACGTAATCCAAAACCAGATATCTCGAATCACCTCTGCGCGAGTCCATTGCCGGCCAATCTCGAGCTTCTCCCGAGCAATACCCAGAGGCGTACGGTCCTTGGTAAAACACGTACGGATGAGTGGCAAAGCCAGCATCAACATGGCTGCTGCGCATCCCCACCAGATCAAACGCCAGTCAGCACCTGCCAGCAGGGCCAGAATCACAAATGGAAACACAGCTTCACCAAGCTGGTGGCCAATGCTGGTCACGGACACGGCCCTGCCACGCTCAGCAACAAACCACCGACCCATCGCCGTCATTGCGGTGTGCGACATCATGCCCTGCCCAGTCAGTCGCAATAAATAGATGGCAAAAACGAGACCTGCGACGCTATTGATGCTTGCCATCGCCGCGCAAGCGAGCGCCAAACTGACAATAACCACCGTCGAGACCTGTCTAACCGAGTGATCGTCTACAATTTTTCCTATGAAAACCAATGTGATAGCACTGGCTAAGGTACCCAGCATATAAACAAAGCCGAAATCACCATGGCTGAGTCCAAACTCTTCTCGATACTGGCTGGCGAACATGGCAATGAAAAAGGTTTGCCCAAAACTGGCAAAGAAGGTCAGGCCGATGCCTCCGATCAACCATCGGGCATTTTGTCTCACGAATGTTTGGAATGTCACAATGCGTTGAATCCGATGGTTACCTTGCGCCCCAGAGCCACAACGGAGCGCTTTTTCGAGTTATAATATAGAGCTTCCTAGCGGCTATCTCGATTTTTCGCAGATAATCAGAACTTCAGCGCTGCGCAGCCGGCCACGGGATGCGATAAACGCCACCACCAGCACGCCGGTGGCAGATAAGTCAGCCGCAGGAATAGCAACTCCAAAAAGAGATCAAATACTTTGGCATCCGGTTCTACCAGCGGCTGCCACAAATTAACTAAACCGTTTTATAGAGAAGAATACGTGAGTCAAAGCGATAGCGAACAACAATTAAGAATTTGGAAAGACCTGGCCATCGGCAAACAAATGCTGATGAACGAAGCGGCTACAGCGCTAAAACTAAAGGACGATTTTACTGCTGAGGAACTCAAAGAAGCACTAGGCACGGCGGTAAAACGCTCGAAAGATGCCGACGCCGATATTGCTGCGGCACGAGCTGCCGCTGAAGAACGTATTGCTGAAATGGAAAAAACCGTTAAGCAAACCGAAAAAGCACGCAAAGATGCAGAAAATCAGCGCGACGAAGCTGTTAACAAACAAGAACAAGCAGAACAACAGCTAAGTAATGGCCGACGCGAAAACGCTGAAAGCCTGAAAAAAGCTAAGCGGCAAGTTGAAGAGAAACAAAAAGAATTAAAAGCCATCAACACAGCTCTTGCTGACACACCTGAAAACATCGTAAAAAAACTTAAAGCACTTAAAAAGCAAAAGCTCGACGAAAACGTTGCGCGCAAGGTTGCTGAAGATGCTAATCGTGTTTTAAAGAAAGAAAATAAAACGCAAAAAGAGGAGCTTGAAACTCTCACCCCTCTCAAAGAGAGCAGCGCTCAGTTACTCGAAGCCTATCGCACATTAAAAGAATGGAGCGATGCAACGGCTGAGAAACTCAAGAGTGCAGGAATCGAGGCTGATGATATTCCCGATATCGATGCCAGCGTACTAGCCAGCATTGAGAGTTTCAGTGAAGAAGAAGAAGATACGCGCGAAGCTGCAACTGCGTAATCGACACACCGCCCGTACTAACCGCAGAGGGCCTCTGTGCCTTCTGCGGCGCTCATCACACCTCAAGCATTATCCCATCCTTGGCGTAGTACTTGGCGTTCTATTGTTAAGCAGCTGCATCACCGCACTGGCGCCGCCCGACAGACTCATGTTCGCCAATCCACCGGTTGAAAACAGCTGGTTACAACCACAACGCGAACTATTTGCCTGCGAAACTATCGATGCTGCACGCTATATGGGTGATTTCGGCTTTGTTCACCCACTGTGCACACAACTTCTTGACATTGGTGAGCAAGACTATCGCGTTATACAACGCGAAACTGTTCAACTCAAAGAAGGTCCGATGTGGATCATACATGCGCAGCACAAGCAACAAACCTATTATGTTCCACTGCCGTGGCATGATTGGTTATGACAGTATTTTGACGACTTATACACCGTAGCAGTTTTCTACATCTGGTCTATTCTCTTTTTTACAACAAACATTTGTCCGAACCTGAGGAACCCGCCATGACGCGTGTACAGCTTACCCTGCGTGGTCTTTTGTTAATTGCAGTAGCAAGCGTTTTAACTGCATGCGACCGAGACTCCGCCGATTCAACAGATGCGACTATGGTCACCGTTAAAGAAGTGATTGCAAACGCTGAAGAGGTGTTACCTAAGGGCGATCACAATCCGCTATCTGCAGTGCTGGGCGCGAGCGAAATTCCATATCCCATGTATCCAAACGGCACTAAGTACCGAGTCGGTGGCGAAAATGGACTAAAGATCGTGGTATTCCAGACTGAAGACCCGTTCCACAAGGTAGACGATTTTTACAATGGTTTGTCTGATAACGCAGGCATGGCTCGAGTGATGGCGATGAGTGATTACGTGCGCTACACAAACGGCACAGAAGATCTTGACCCATGGGCCACTCACCTACCTGGTATTGTGATACATGAATTTGGTGATGAAGAAGCTCGGCAAGCGGTTGGCGCTAGCACGCAGGCTAAAACTAATATTATTATGAGCTTTTGATTAAATACTGAACAAACGCGGCGAAGGAGCGCCGCGCACCGAGCTAGCTTAGCTCCGCAACCTCTTCTTCCACAGACGGCGCTTCAGTCTCACCTTCCACATCGGCTAACAAGACATTCAACGGCAATCCGATGGCTGCTGTAACTTTGCGCAAAAGCGCAATCGACATATTGCCTTGACCAGCTTCGAGTTGCGCTAAGTAGCGTTCCGATACACCAGACACTTCGGCTAAACGCTTGCGTGACATGCGGCTCGATGTGCGATGAAAGCGGATGCGCGTTCCGACAAGATTGAGAAATTCATCAGTTGACAGCGCATCAAGTTTGCATGGCTGTTCATGGCTGCCTGATTCGAAAAACCGATTTGCCATATTCGTCCTTACCTCAGAATTCTGACCAGATTGTAAATTATCACGTTAGTGCTGATCCAAAATTAAACTGACCAACAATTTACAGTTTGATGACAAAAATATGTCGCTTAGTAAATACATTGATCACAAGTTGTCCAACTTTGCACCGATAGAAAAAATTGTTCAAATACTTTTCAAACAAAATTTAATCAAATACTAAAATATTTTGTCACTACTTCCGATTGAGACGCCCAATCATCTCGTGTCCCGCTCCACACAATACGTCCTTTCTCCATCACGTTATGTTGATCAACCAATGGCAGCAAGTCATCGATATGTTTGTCGACCAAAAGGATGCCCAACCCTGAATCTTTAAGTGTGCGCAATGCTTGCCAAATTGATGCGCGAACTTGTGGTGCCAAGCCTTCGGTCGCATCATCAAGAATCAATAACTTGGGATTGGTCATTAATGCGCGACCTATCGCTAACATTTGTTGCTCTCCACCGGACAACAAGTTACCCATGAAATCTAATCGGTCTTCTAGCTTTGGAAATAACGCCAGCACACGTTCTAAGGTCCATGGATTATCGGTGTTGAAACGATTGGCAGCCGTTGCAATCAAATTTTCTCGCGCGGTCAAGTTTGGAAATATCTGCCGCCCTTCGGGCACAACACCTACTCCCAACTTGGCGATTTCATAGGGTCTAAACCCATTTATGCCCGAGCCGTTAATTCGCACATGCCCTGATCGCACTTCAAGCAGACCCGCAATGGTGCTAAGGGTTGTTGTTTTGCCCATGCCATTACGACCCAACAAACTAACCACTTGACCTTGTTCAACGCGCAAGGACACATCAAATAGAATTTGACTTAGACCGTAGCCCGCAACCATTTTATTGACATCAAGCAAACTCACGCAGACACCCCTAAGTAGGCGTCGATAACATCTGGCCTGGTCCGAACCTCGGCCGCAACCCCACTGGCAATTAAACACCCGTTGACCAACACACTTAAATCATCAGCCAGCGCAAAGACGGCATCCATATCGTGTTCAACCAACAACAAGGTTGTTTCACTTTTAAGCGTTTTTAATAGCTCGATTAGACGCGAGCTCTCTTCAGCCCCCATACCCGCCATAGGCTCATCCAACATTAATACCGATGGTTTTGATGCGAGCGCCATGGCGATTTCTAACTGGCGTTGCTCACCGTGAGAAAGTGAAGTGGCCGTGACATTCGCTTTGTCCAGCAAGCCCAGTGTTTCAAGTAAATTATCGGCACGGGTGTTTAAGGTTTTATTATTCGCAACCTTAGACCAGAAGCGATAAGAATGACCCGATTCTGCTTGAACAGAAAACGCGACGTTTTCTCGAACACTAAACTGATGGAACAAAGACGATATTTGGAATGTGCGGCAGAGCCCAGCTCGAACCCGTGCGGGTTCATTAAGTTTGGTTATATTTTTATCGCCTAAAAATACCTGCCCCGAGTCTGGCGCAAGCTCACCGCTGAGCTGTGCTATTAATGTTGTTTTGCCAGCACCGTTAGGTCCGATTAGCGCATGGACTCTATGTTCGCTTAGACTCAAGCTAACCGAGTCGGTCGCGGTAACACCACCGAATCGTTTGGTTAATTGCTCGGTTCGCAATACACTCATGTATCACGCTCCCGCTTTAACAAACCAATCACGCCACCGCGCCCGAATAATACAACGCCCAATAGCAGTAATCCGAACGGCAAATGCCAGAACAAAGTTATACGTGACAGCACATGCTCTAGTAAAACAAAACAGGCAGCACCTACAACAGGTCCAAAAATGCTCGACGCACCACCGAGGATTATCATAAACATCAGTTCGCCCGAGCGGGTCCACTCAACCATACCAGGCGACACAAAGTACGAGAAGTTTGCGTACAGAAAACCTGCCACACCACCAATGATGCCGGCAATGACAAAGGCGAAAAGCCGATAGCCATAAGGATTAACACCCAGCGCACGCACCCGTGTTTCATTCTGTTTAGCAGCCGCCAGCACTCTGCCAAAATGTGAATGCCGCAAGCGAGAAACGATAAACAAGACAACTAACAACACGCCGTAGCACAGCAGATAAAATATCCATGGCTCTTCTATATTAAAACCAAACCGTTTATCCAGACCGAGAAATTCAGAGCGCAAATCAACTGATAAGCCATCATCGCCACCAAATTCTTCCAGCGATACCAACAAATAAAATATCATTTGGCTAAAGGCCATCGTGATCATAATGAAATGAACACCGCGCGTACGTAAGCTGATCGCGCCCGTTACTAACGCAAACAAACCACACACAGATATGGTCAGTACTAAGTGCCACCAGCCATTGTAACTGGCAAGCCAATCAGCGCCACCATAGGTCGCAAAGTAAACCGGTATACCCACAGCATAGGCACCTAGTCCAAGATAGGCCGCATGACCGAATGACGGCAAACCCGCAACGCTTAACAATAAACTTAAACTGCTGGCGGCAATCGCCAAAATGACCAAGCGGGTAAAGATATCCAGCCAAAATGCTTTACCCAAATACAGCATTAGAAAAGGCACTGTTAACAACAGTACTAATACCAAACCAGAACCAAAGCGACGCGCGTTTGTTGAATCCATTAGCGCAGTTTCGGTGGGAATAGACCTTGCGGCCGCCACACTAAAATAATGGCCATGAGTACGTAAACCAATATGGCCGATACCGCCGGTGCAGCTGTTTCAGCCACATCAACTGACATAAACAGAGCAAATATAGTGTCTAGAAAAGCGCGTCCAAAGGTGTCAATAAAACCTATGAGCATAGCGGCGACAAACGCGCCTTTGATGGAACCGATACCACCGATAATGATCACCACAAAAGCGGTGATGATGATGTCGTTGCCCATACCGATTGATGCTTCGGTAATCGGTGCGATAAGCAAACCACCCAACCCAGCCAATACAGCACCGATGATGAACACCGCGCTAAACAAGACCTGCACATTTACACCAAGGGTATTGAGCATTTGTCGATTCGACGCACCTGCTCTAATCAACATACCGGTCCGGGTTTTATTCACAAGCCAATAAAGCCCGATCGCAATTAAAAAGCCGGTGCCGATGATCACCAATCGATAAGTCGGTACAACCAATGAGCCTACACTGGTTTGACCTTGCAACACATCCGGCAATGGTATCGCCATACCTGCTGGCCCCCAAACTAGGTGGACGCCGGTATCAGCAATGAGAATCAGGCCGAATGTTGCCAGCAATTGATCAAGATGGTCGCGCTTATACAGTTTAGAGATGATGGATTTTTCGACGATAAACGCGAGCACCGCTGTGCCAGCCAACCCAATCAAGACACCAACCAGAAACGAGTCGAAGTGTAGTGTTGCACCAGCACAAAGAAACGCACCGATCATATAGAACGATGCATGACTTAGGTTGATTAAATCCATGATGCCAAAGGTCAGTGTAAGACCGGCACACAAAAGAAAAAGCAAAATCCCTAACTGCAGGCCGTTTAAGGCCTGCGTTAGTACCAGAGTCCAATCCATTAAATTTAGATTTGAATCTTTATGATGTGTTTTTAAAGCTTACATTCAGCTGCAAAAACATCCTGGTGATTTTCAAGAACGGTTTTAGTAATGCTAGTCGTCCAATCACCGTTTTCATCAGCAACAATTTTGCGCGCGTAAAAGTTTTGAATTGGCATGTGGTTATTACCGAATTCAAAATCACCGCGGATAGAATCAAAGTCAGCTTTCTTGAGTGCTTCACGCACCTTTGCCGTATCACTAAAGTCGCCGCCGAGTGCATCAGCTGCTGATGCGATTAGGTTAATCGCATCGTAAGACTGCGCACCGTAGTGAGAAGGATAGCGACCGTACTTTTCTTTAAAGGCTGCAACAAACGCTTTGTTAGCAGGTACATCCAGATCAGGCGCCCAAAAACTTGACATCTCTGAACCAACGATACCGTCCATGTTTGCCTCTTGCAGTTTAGGTAAAGACAAAGAGTCGATAGTAAATATTGTGTACAGAGGTAACACACCATTTAAACCAGCTTGCTGGTATTGCTGGATAAAGGCACCACCGGCTTTACCGGGGTAGAACACGGCCAGCCCATCAGCCCCAGAGGCCTTTGCCTTGGCTAGTTCGGCTGAGAAGTCTAGTTGTGCATCTGCACCCCATTTAGTCAGATCCTTACCAACAAACTCGCCTTTAAAAGAACGCTCTACTCCTGCGACCATATCTTTGCCAGCGGCGTAGTTGGGCGCCATCATGTAAAGAGACTTCACACCACGTGCATTGAGGAGTTCACCCATGGCCATGGGTGTTTGATTGTTCTGCCAAGAGGTTGAAAAGAAATTTTCGTTACACAGTTTACCTGCAATAGCCGATGGGCCTGCGTTGGCACTGATTATGACCTTGTCTGCTCGCGTGACAGATTTGTATGAGGCCATCAAGACGTTTGACCATATATAACCGGCAACTATATCTACGTTGTCTTCTTTGATTAGTTTTTCGGTAACTTGTTTTCCAATTTCAGGTTTAAAGCCATCATCTTCGAATAAAATTTCGAATGACTTACCACCCATTTTAGAATCGAGTTGCTCAACGGCCAGGTTAACCGCATCGCGCATGTCGTTACCTATAACCGCACCGCCCGTTGTTAGGGTGGTGACGAATCCGATTTTAATATCAGCAGCGTTTGCAGCCAAGGGCAAAGCGCAAGCACAGGTAAGCGCTGCACTCAATGCAATTGTTTTTTTCATGAGAATAAAGCTCCAAGTGACTTGGAACAATGGTACAACAAAGATTACGCAGATGCGATTTTTCGCTTGAATTTGGCGAACTTATACGCCAGTTTACGTCCAATAGCTCAACTTATTCGTCCATTAGCTTGCGCGCACGCGCCAATGCATCGTTATCGGGCTCATTCCGCTGCCCTCTATGCCGACTGAGTCTCACCGCGTACCAAAGCGACGCGATCAGCAATAAAAACGGTCCTAACCATAGCGCGTAGGTAGTGGCGTTAAAAGGCGGTTTGTATTTTACAAAGTCGCCGTAGCGACTAACCAAGAACGCTGAAATCTCATCGCCAGATTCACCCTTCTTTACCCTTTGATAAATCTCGCGTTTTAAATCTTCCGCTATGCCAGCACTCGAATCAGCCAGATTCTGATTCTGGCATTTCAGACAACGGTGGGTTTTTGTCAGGTGCAAATACAACGCAGCCTGCTCTTCTGTGTCAAATTCAACATAGGCATCTGCAGCGAAGCTCGGCGCTAATATAGAAAGGCAAAACAGCACCATACTGAAACACATTGATTGCCAAGCTGAGCTTAAGTTATTTCGCATAATCCTCATGACGCTTGCCCAAGTAAATCATCAATCAATGGCAATATTTCCGTCGCCATCATTTCCTCTGATACCACTCCAATAACTTTATGTTGAACCACACCTTTCTTATCGATAACAAAGGTTTCCGGGACTGCATACACGCCCCAATTCAATCCAACATCGCCCTGTACATCTGCAACCACATTGCTATAAGGGTTACCGAAGCGCTGTAGCCATTGAAGCGCATCGGCCGATTGGTCTTTGTAGTTCAAACCAACGATGGGTACGTTGGTTCTATTTTTCGCTAAATCAACAAATACCGGATGCTCGTATGCACATTCACGGCACCAACTCGCCCATACGTTTAGTATCCATACTTTGCCAGCCATCTCTTGCGAATTAAACTGGGTTTGCGCGTTAAGTATTGGCGCTTCAATACTTGGTGCTGGCTTACCAATAAACGGTGATGGAACGACAGTTGGATCCAAAAACAAACCGCGATATAAAAACACTGCGAGCGCGGCAAAAATAGCAAAAGGTAAAAACTTAATCATCAGCTAACAGCCGCACTGGTTGTACTACTTGATGATTTGGCAGCAACGGATTCACGTTTTCTTTTTTTCATCCGGTAGCGTCCATCAAGTGCTGCCATCAAACCACCCAACGCCATGATAAGAGTACCCACCCAAATCCATCGAATAAAGGGTTTTAACTGAACGCGCACAGCCCATGCGCCGTTATCGTCAATCGATTCACCCATGGCGATAAAAATATCTCGGGTAAGCCCAGCATCGATACCGGCCTCGGTCATCAAATCGCGGCGAACATCATAGATACGCTTTTGTGCCTGTACAGTCGAAACCGATTTACCATCACGACTGATGAGGAATTCACCTTGCATAGCCAAATAGTTCGGGCCGCGCACTTCTTCAACACTGGCCAATCCTACCGTGTAAGGGCCTATTTCGTGCGTTACGCCCGGCCCCATGCGAACGGTATCTTCTTGCGTATAAATTGATGTTAGTGCCACACCAATAGTAAAGACGCCGACGCCGATGTGCGCAATCGTCATCCCCCAGAACGCGGCCGGTGTGTGCATAACGGCATGCAATCGATTTTTCTTATTCCGCAATCGATATACAAGTCCGTAAATACAAGTAGCCACAACCCAAACAGACAATGCTATCGCAGCGACTGCCGTAATTTTGAATTCGTACAATTGAGTGCCAAGTAACGCCGCCGTAATCATACTTGCCACAAGCAAAACAATAAATGTGTTGCGTCTGCCTTCAAGCTTGTCACGTTTCCAGTTGAGCATGGAACCCACGCCAACAATAAAAACGATAGGTAACATTAAAGGGACAAAGGTTAAATTAAACCACGGCACACCGATGGATAACTTGATTTCCGCAGTGACGTCCAGAAACAGTGGGTACATGGTGCCTAATAGAACCGTTGCACACGCAACGACGAGCAATACGTTGTTGAGCAATAAAGCACCTTCGCGCGATACTAACTCATAGTCGCTGGTGCCCTTTAAACGGCCAGCGCGAAATGCAAATAACAACAGTGAACCACCAATAACGATCAATAAAAATAACAACACAAATTGACCACGCGCCGGGTCGGTGGCAAAGGCATGCACAGACGTCAATATGCCAGAGCGCACTAAGAAAGTGCCGAGCAAACTCAATGAGAATGCAAGCACTGCTAGCAGTACAGTCCATGCCTTGAACACGCCGCGCTTTTCAGATGCAGCAAGCGAGTGGATTAATGCGGTGCCAATCAACCACGGCATAAACGATGCGTTTTCAACAGGGTCCCAAAACCACCACCCCCCCCAACCGAGTTCGTAGTAGGCCCAGTAACTACCTAGTGAAATACCTATAGTGAGAAACACCCACGCGATGTTTGTCCAGGGTCGCATCCAGCGCAGGGTTGCCGAATCGAGCTTGCCCTCAATCAAAGCCGCAACAGCGAACGCGAAAGCCACGGCAAATCCAACATAGCCCATGTACAGCATGGGTGGATGAATAGCCATACCGGGATCTTGTAATAAGGGATTTAATGAGGCGCCATCAGCGGGGATGGGAAACATGCGCTCAAACGGGTTGGATGTGAGCAAAACAAACATCATAAAGCCAACGCTTATTAATCCAAGTACAGACAACACGCGAGCTAGCAACACTGCAGGTAAATTAGCGCTGAAGATGGCGACTGCACCTACCCATACAGAAAGTATGAGCACCCATAGTAAGATCGACCCTTCGTGTCCTCCCCAAACGCCTGAGATTTTATACACCAATGGCAACCCGCTGTTACTGGTGTTCGCGGTATACAAAACGCTAAAGTCGTTGGCAATAAAGGTCCATGTTAAACACGCATATGACAAGGCCACGAAAAATAACTGCATCATGGCCGCCGGCCGTGCCATGGCCATCCAGCCTGAGCGGCCGTTGAAACTACCGATCAAAGGCACGATGCCTAATAGTAGGGCCGTACAAAATCCTAATATAAGTGCGTATAGACCGAGTTCTGGAATCATGGCTGTACCAAGGAACTTGCGCCAAAATTAGCGCTGGTGCCCGGCATCTTGCCGGCTTTCTTCAAAGCTTCCGCAACTTCTGGCGGCATATAATTTTCATCGTGCTTGGCCAGCACTTCAGATGCGACAAACACGCCTTCTTCATTGAGCTGACCCATCGCAACAATTCCCTGCCCTTCAGCAAACAGATCCGGCAATATGCCGTTGTAGGCAACCGGTACGGTATTCACTCGATCAGTTAATTCGAATTTTATATCCAGGTTGTCGCTACGTCTTTGCACGCTGTCTTCAACCACCATGCCGCCAATCCGGAACCGGGTGCCAGCATCAACTTTACCTGCCGCAATGTCGCTTGGTGATCGAAATAGCGCGATGTTGTCTTTGAATACGGTTAAGCCAATCGTCGCTGCCACACCCACACCGAATAACATTAAGCAAACCAGTATCAAGCGTTGTCTACGTTTTGGAGTCATGATGATTGCTCTGTGGTTTTGTTTGAGCGTCGTTGTGCATGCTTTTGTGCCAAGGCTTTAGAGCGCGTTGCCGTTTCACGTAACACACTTTTAAACTGACGTTTCGAAAACCAAACGTTGGCAAGAAGCACAACAAAAGTTATTGCCATCGATGGCCAAACATACCAGGCGTAGCCGCCCATATGAAAAAAGTTTGCCAACTCAGTCACGTGCAACCTCCGGCAATTGAGCGACCCAACTGGTTCTGGCTTCACGTTGCAAGATGCCGGTACGCATACGAATGAGTAGTACATAAGCGTAAAGCAACTGAAATCCAAATATCATCATAAACAACGGACGCTTCATGCTTGGGTGCATACTCGATTCACCCATCTTACTGATAGTCGCTGGTTGATGCAGTGTGCTCCACCACTCAACCGAGTAGTGAATGATCGGAATGTTAATTACGCCAACAACGGCTAGCACGGCAGCCGCCCTGGCCGCACTTTGAGGTTGCTCGATTGCCGCTCGCAGGGCCATGTAGCCAAAGTATAAAAACAACAGCAATAATTCAGAGGTCAATCGACCATCCCATATCCACCATGTTCCCCACATGGGTTTTCCCCATAAGGAACCGGTGACCAGCGCTAGAAAGGTGAACGATGCGCCTATGGGTGCTGATGCTTGTGCGACGACATCAGCAAGCTTTAATCGCCAGATTAAAAAGATAGCGCTGGCAATCGCCATGACCACATAGACAAACATGGACAGAATGGCTGCCGGCACATGGACGTAGATAATGCGGTAGCTTTCGCCCTGTTCATAGTCGCTCGGTGCGACCACCAAGCCAATGTATATCCCTGCACAAAGTAAGATCAGACACGCCATACCCACCCACGGCGACAACGCGCCTGCGAGACGATAAACAAACGGCGCTGAGCCGAAGCGATGAATCCACTTGAACAAGGAAGAAATCCTGAAGTTAAAGGCTTATTTTATAGGCATTTACGAAACCGTGCGCAGATCAGTTCTGCGTGCCCGCTATGTACCGCCAGAGACCCCATTACGTAGCGCCAGCGAAGCCATCAACGGCGCCAGAGACAGCGCCAGAATCAGCAGCGCCAATAGCGCTAGAAGCTGCCCGCTCGCGGCAAAATCGCCTGCGGCGGCGGCAACCGCGGAACTGCCAAATATCAGCACGGGTACAGATAGGGGCAATACCAATAAAGACAGTAAAACGCCGGCCTGGTTCAACCCGACGGTGAGAGCGGCGCCTATTGCGCCAATCAGGCTCAGGCTAAGTGTGCCCAGCAGCAAGCTGACCATGAGTACGGGTATAGCTTGGCTTGGCAGATTCAGCAGCAGGCCCAGAACGGGCGACATCAGCAATAGAGGCATGCCACTCAGGAGCCAATGCACCAATACTTTTGCCAACACAATCACCGGCAAGGATTGGCCACTTAGTGCCAGTTGTTCCAGCGTACCATCGCTGTAATCTGCGTCAAACAACGCGCCTAGCGATAACAACACCGCCAACAAGGCACTCACCCACAATACACCCGGAGCAATCGTGGACAGGGTTTGAGGACTAGGGCCAACACCGAGTGGAAACAATGTGACGACCACAATAAAAAATAACAGTGGGTTAACCCACTGCCCTGGGTTGCGCATGGCAACAGACCATTCGCGCTGAAAAATACAACGCATTATGGTGGCAATGCCAACCGTGTCTGTTACACCATGCTCAGAGTTCAAGGGTATTCACCGTGACACCTTTAACTTGCAAAGGCGCGTGTGTGGTCAGCAACACAGCACCACCGTTACTCACATGCTGACTGATTTGATTTTCAACCCAGGCCAACCCTGCTTTGTCTAAAGAGGTTAACGGTTCATCTAACACCCACAAGTAAGCGTGTTGGAGCAATAGCCTGGCTAAGGCCACTCGGCGTTGTTGACCTGCAGATAAAAATCGACAAGGCAATTCGGCCTTGTCAGACAAGGATAAATTGGCCAAGGCATTCTTTATCAAATCGTCTGTTTTTGTAGATGCCTCTAAACCAGATAGTGCACAAAAGATACGTAAATTTTCTATTGGATTTAATGCGCCTTTAATTCCCGGCTTATGCCCCAGATACAACAACTCGTTGTTTAATTGATGACGATTGCGTTCGATGGATTCGCCGCGCCACTGCACTGAACCTTCATCGGCAAAACCAACACCACACACAATCCGTAATAGCGTAGTTTTACCACTGCCATTTGCGCCGCGTACCTGTAGCACCTGACCGGCATTCAATGCGAAGTGCACGTCGTCCAATAAAAGATTGTCGCCACGCCAAACCGTGACATCATTGACCTTGAGCAGCTCATTCATTAGCCGAGCGCCAGCGGCATAAAGAAACCATCGCTCAGTAGACCGATTTGGTCATCGCGCGATTCACACAATTCGGCCAGTTCGATGAACACAGATCGTGAAATCAGAGCACGTAAACCATCTCGCACGGTAATGTATGGAGAGGGCTCACCATCGGGCCGAGTGTACTCAACCACTATCGGATGCTGCTCCCCGGCCAGCACTTTGTCTTCTGTGTTTGTGGACAAAACCAAACCTTGTTTATCACCCTGCCCCTCTTTATGTAGCAGAACAGCAGTAAAAGGGGCGTCTTCAACCTGAATTCTTAATCGCTCTTGCGGCGTGACTAAATAAGTGTGTCCATCAGAATCAAGGCGCAACACAGTGGAAAACAGCTTTATCATGCGTTTGCGTGGAATGATCGAGCCGTTGTAATACCAATCACCATTGCGCGCAATTCGCATATCGATTTCGCGTGTATGCTCAGGATGCCATAGATGCACCGGCGGTAATTTAGTGCTGGACAGTAAGTCCTTTAGCGCATCCAGCGGGTCGGCGTCGGAATTAGTCATATTGAGATGCTTGATAGCGCTTTGATTCAGACACGAAGTTCAGCACGGTCTTTAAACAAGGCCAGTGCCTCAGGATTAGCCAAGGCATCAATGTTATCTACCGATTCGCCGTGCACAATCTTCCTCACGGCTAATTCAACGATTTTACCACTGCGGGTGCGTGGGATATCGGACACCTGCACCACCCGCGCCGGTACGTGTCTGGGTGTGGCATGGGTTCGTATGTGTTGCTTTAGCTGATCAATTAAATCGTCATTCAACTCCAACCCTTCGCGCAAGCGCACAA
The DNA here is from genome assembly GCA_938035945.1 of uncultured Granulosicoccaceae bacterium. Taxonomy (GTDB): domain Bacteria; phylum Pseudomonadota; class Gammaproteobacteria; order Granulosicoccales; family Granulosicoccaceae; genus Granulosicoccus. The sequence continues at coordinate 3,488 of CALHOU010000118.1, read as the reverse complement.
ACAAAACAACGCGCACGTCGTTTTCCCAGTTCTGCCCTATTACCAAAGCCTCAACCACATCTTCAAACTGTTCAACTTGTCGATAGATTTCAGCCGTGCCGATTCTAACGCCACCGGGGTTTAGCACCGCATCAGAGCGACCATAGATAACCATACCGGCGGCATCGGTTAAGCTTACGTAGTCGCCATGACACCAGACAGAATCAAAACGATCAAAATACGCGGCGTGATAACGTGAACCATCGTCATCATTGAAAAAACCAATCGGCATACTCGGAAAAGGTTGTACGCAAACCAACTCGCCTTTTTCACCCGGTGGCAATGCTTTCCCGTCATCAGAATAGGCCTGCACATCCATGCCTAGGCCTAAGCACTGCAGCTCACCTCTAATCACTGGTAAGGCTGGATTGCCCAATGCGAAACAGGAAATTATATCGGTACCACCCGACATTGAAGACAGACAAATGTCTTTACCGATTTTCTCGTAGACATAATCAAAGCTCTCTGGCACGAGAGGTGAGCCGGTTGATAGTACGGATTTTAACTCGGGCAATTTGTGCGTGTTGATAGGAGCAATGCCGGCTTTGTTACACGCATCAATAAATTTTGCCGATGTGCCTAAGTAATGCATACCCGATTCTTGGGCAAAATCAAACACCACATTGCCATCGGGGTAAAACGGCGAACCATCAAACAACAATAGCGTGGCTTCAACGGCTAAACCAGTTACCAACCAGTTCCACATCATCCAACCACAGGTTGTAAAAAAGAACACGCGTTCATCAGCACTGACACCGACATGTAAGTGATGCTCTTTTATATGTTGAAGCAACGTACCACCAGCACCGTGCACAATGCACTTCGGTTTACCGGTTGTGCCAGAGCTAAACATGATAAACAGCGGATGGTTAAAAGGCAGGCTTGTGGTTTGTAAGGGTTCGCCCGAACCATCATTCACTAAAGCCTCAAACGAGGCGGCTATGGATTTTGCTCTACCGCTAAGTTCGCCTTCACCAATGTAGTTAATCACAACTACTTTTTGCACGCTGGGTAGTTTATCGGTGAGCTCAGTGATTAAATTTAGTGAATCGTGTTTTCGGCCATTGTAGTGATAGCCGTCAGCGGTAAAAAGAATTTTAGGTTCGATCTGACCGAAGCGATCGTAGACACCACTCAATCCAAAATCAGGTGAACACGAGGACCATACAGCGCCAATGCTGGCCGCTGCCAACATCGCTACTATCGACTGTGGCATGTTTGGAACAAAGCCTGCCACACGATCACCTGCGACGACACCTTCGGCTCTTAAGGCGCGCGATAGCGATGCGACTTGCGAGCGCAACTGAGCGTGGGTTAAGTTAAGTTCATCACCGTGCTCGCTGCGAAAGACGATCGCCGGTGTGTCGTCGTTACGTCGCAATAAATTAGCCGCGTAATTCAGCTTGGCGTCAGGAAACCATTGAGCGCCCGGCATAGCCGACGCGTTACTTAAAATTCGCTCGCCTTTGGTATCACAAATTACACCGTTATAATCCCACAAGGCAGACCAAAATTGCTCGCACCTTTGAACCGACCATGCGTGCAATTCGGTGTAGTTATTCAGCTCTAAGTCAAACTGCTTATTGATGTAATGTCGAAAGCGTTCAACCGGCGCATTAGCAACACGTTCAGCGCTGGGCTGCCATAGCACGTTATTCATGGTTAGTCCTGTTTAGCTCGCCATCTAAATCGCGTACAGGTCGCGGCTCACCACGTTCATCTAACGCAACAAAGGTGAATAAGCCTTCGGTAACTTTTACCGCTTGTTCTAAGCGTCGGCGACGAACCCAGGTTTCAACCAACACGGTGATGGACGTGGTTCCAATACGATGTGTTGCGCAGTAGCAACTCACTTCATCCCCAACATACACAGGAAGGTGAAACTGCATTCCGGTCACAGCCACTGTCGACACGCGACCTTGCGCAATATAATAAGCGTGACTGCCGCCCGCCAAATCCATTTGTGACAGTATCCAGCCACCGAAAATATCACCTGCTGGATTGGTGTCTGCAGGCATGGCAATGGTACGCATGGAAGGCGTGGTTGTGTCTTTGTCGATGACGGTGTCTACAGCATCGGTTTTATCTTGCGCCATGCGTCTTATCCAAGTTCTCGCTGATCATCAATCACCACACCATCATTGGGTAGTGCCTCCTCCAGTACGCATACTTCACCGCTTAAACCTGTGATGCGTTTTAGCGACGTACTCAAGGCACCCGCGTTGATCTGCGCTGAGTTTGCACTGTTTACCTGCAGGGTCATCACATCTTTATCGTTTGCCCGCGAAACCACCAAACGCAGCGCGTTCACCTCCGGGTGTTCTTTGCGTAAGTTTTGAATTTGCGTTGGGTCAACAAACATTCCGCGCACCTTCGTACGTTGATCAGCCCGGCCCATCCAACCTTTTATGCGCTTAGCCGTTCGTCCACATGGGCTTGGCTCATCGATGTAGGCCGACAAATCACCGGTTGCGAATCGCACCAATGGATAGTCAGGATGTAAACGTGTAACAACGATTTCACCTACCTCTCCTGCTGCAACTGGATCGCCGCTACCAGGCTTCACTATTTCAACGATCAAATGTTCATTGATCACAAGACCAGAATGCACAACACCATTGGTGGCGGTTTCGTATGCAATAACGCCTAAATCCGCGGTTGCGTAACACTGCTGCACACGTATGCCTCGCGCCGTGAAGCCTTCGCGCATGGCCGGGAACAAAGGCCCGCCTGAAACCATGGCACGGTTTAGTGCCGGTAGCTTGACTTTAAGTTCATCGCATTTTTTTAAAACCGTGTTCAGATAATCCGGAGTACCCACAAACGCATTCGCCGCGAACGTGCTCAGGGTGTCCACTTGTTGTTCGGTTGGACTAGTGCCTGACGGGAACACACTACAGCCTAAAGCCCGTGCACCTTCATCTAACATAAAGCCGCCAGGCGTGACGTGATAGGAAAACGTGTTGTGTACACGATCACCACCGCGAAAACCAGCGGCGTGCAAGGCGCGCGCACTTTGCCACGGGTCGACTAAACCTACCTGTGGCTCCCAAACCGGACCGGGTGACATAAATACGCGACAACCACTTAGCCCAGCTTCGTTTACAAACCCACCGAACGGCGGATTCTGGGCCTGGGCTTCCATCAAGGCAGACTTGCGTAGCACCGGCAGGCCTTGCAATGATTCGGCGTTGTTAATGCCAGACAAGTCGATACCATCAAGGTGAGTGGCCAGACCCGGACAGGAATTAACAGCATCGATTAGCTGTGAACTGAGTTTGGCAAATTGTGCCCGCTCACGCAGGCGCGGCTCTTGGGTGTCCAGCTCGTCGAAGTACTCGCTCAACTGACTAATACTCCTAATACGTTGAATAGGAGGATTATACGACGATACGGATCAAGCTAACCAGCGTTTACGACGTTTATAGTGCTTAACGTTCCTGAAGCTG
>CALHOU010000117.1 GCA_938035945.1 uncultured Granulosicoccaceae bacterium | reverse complement strand
GCTATAACACCATTTGTTGCTTGCCCAAATCTGTTAAGTCACTGATCGTAGCACGCCCTTTAAAATCAACCTCATAGTTTTCAGCAGCAAAATCCGGAGCGCTGAGCCCAGCCTTAAAACACTCAGCCTGTTTTAAAGCATACGCTTTGTTTTTATTGCAAGCTGGACTTGCGCCTATATAGATGACACTCGCATAGTCATCGCCGTGATGCTCATTGCCAACCGCATGTATGACATCTGGATGCCACCAAACAGTATCGCCGGGCGCTACAGTTTGTATAGGCACAATGGCGGGCATCAAATCAGGGTGCCACTGTTGATCAACACCAAGTGCTCTACCGGGCTTGGCTAAACACAGCTCGTGTTCAGGCACGTCTTTTTGCAAAGCGCGCAGTAAGACATACGCAATAGAATTTGCAATAGGTAGTAATTCAAGTGTGCCGTCTCCTGGCCCTTGCTCAGTCAACGCTGTCCACCCTTGAAAGGTGCGGAACATAGAACTCACCGCAGGCGATTCATATTCACGCGTTTGTGTTCTGTATGCCGCAGCCCAAGGGTCGTATTGTTCCAGCTCCCCTGAAAAGATCTTTGCGTAGATTTTTTGAAAAGCCGGGTCTACCCAACGTTCATAAGAACCTGCATCCATGTGCGGTGATAAACCCAAAGTAGTATCGCCTGGAGCGCGTCGACGGGTTCTGTCAGCGTATGCATAATCAAGGTCAGGATCAAATTCAGGACCAGCCGGTGCGTCGGTATTCCACAAGCGGTTAAGAAAGCGCTTAGTTGTTGCCATCGACTCCGCCTGCCTGGCCATCACTTGAGGTCGTGACCAATACACACCATAGATTTGCGGCTTAGCATCTTTGAGGTCACCAAAGTAATCATCCAAGCCCGCTTTTTCCTTCGCGCGCTCCAAGTAGTTATTGGTATCGAGATATTCCCCCAGCTCATTGTTCCAATCTTCTGCTTGATTACGGGCGAATACATTACGTACGATTACGCACCCTCTTTGTTTTATTGATTGGATGTCTTTTGTAGATACAGCGCCGTTTGCTATGCTGGAGTAGGATAATTCTGGAACTATGGCGCCCCCTTTTGATTGAAGATTAGCCACCTCATCCACGGCTACGCTTAAGGATTCACGCACAGTGTTGAATGCGCGCTCTACTTGGGTTAGTTGTTGGATATTCTTCTTGGTGTGGATGATGTACTTGTCAATATCGGGGGTTGTGTTTTTCATTTGTGAATACCTTAAGAATGAAGATCAGTAACCGAGCATTAGATGCAACAGCTTGTTATCACTGATTGTAACCGGAATGCGTATTTGATCGCTTATTCGACGGTCCTGAGACTCTCTACAAGGGGTATCGAACTGTTGCCAGGCGCAAGCCACGCTCGAGAATTAGGGTATTCGTGTTACTAAAAATGCAGCGATTATTCCTAATGCTGTGTGGGGTCAAGCTGGCGCACTTGTGGGTCAACAGCGCACCAAACATACTATAGTCATTCAAGCCAAGCAATTATGGAAGCTTTCGAGCCTACAGTAATTCAAAAACATAAAGTGTGGTCCAGACTGTATCCTCTCGTATATATTTTGCTAGACACATCTCTTCGTAGTTCCGTCAGCTCCTCATCGCGCAATCGAGCTGCTGGGATGTCTGTCCATGGCTTGCTGGCTTCTCTTACAACATCCACTTTCTGAATACCAATATCGTCAAGCTGATCTTGCCCAAGGTCACGCAGCGTTTTTCTTTCTTTACGTATTTGCAGACAAAGTTTTACTCGTCTTCGTTGAGAGTGGAAATAGGCTATAGCTGATACTTTCCAGTGGAAGCTCCAACCACGTGAATGAATACTGCCAATAATTGAGTCATTCTCGTCTTTTTGCAAGTCTGTAGATCCTGCAAAAAACAAACGTCCAAGACCCCACAAACTGACAGCTATCCAACTAATTTGAATTAAAGCGGATCCAAGATTAAATTTATCCATCAAACTGACTAATACCAATGTTGCCCCAGTCAGATTGAGAAGTGTGTAATTTAAGCTCCTTCCTTCTAAAACTCCGCCCTGCAAAAGCGCGTATGCCGAGATATACGCGATAAAACCTGCCACACCCACAAGATCCAAAATTTCCATACCCATACATCTCCAAAAATCATTTATGCGCAAAGTCTACAAGCTGACACTCCGCTATCAATCCATCAAAAGTACCAATAGTAAAATCATGATGGCGAACACCCTTTGCAAGAGTATCAACACCCAGTATCCTACGAGGCTCTCGATAGTGGCTTCCAACACTGGTACTAAAAAAATAATAATGAGCGAAATACCAACCAGCGACTACGAAAGAAAAGTAACAGAGACTTTGATTGACCAGTTACTAGTTCAGGTAGTACAAACGGCTAAGGCCAATCTTTTTCTAATTACCGTCGTCGGAGTAGTAGTTTGGTGGAATCTTGAAACGCCAAGTATTTTATGGTGGATGTCTCTAGGCTATGTGATAACACTAGGTCGATTTTTATTCTTAACAAGAATTAAAAAATATGCACGCACTGAAAATCGCTATATCTGGCTAGAGCGTGCTATTTACATAGCATTAAGCCTTTCAGGCATTCACTGGGGAATGGCCGCATTTTTATATCTAGATCTTGAAAATCCAGAGCTTTTCGTTTTTGTACTGTTTGCCATATTAGGTGTTGTTTGTGCAACGTTGGCAAGCCTGACAATACGCCCACTGGTTTGGTTTGCTTTCACGGCCACGACATTAAGTCTCACAATCGGCAAATTATTTATACTAGGCACCTGGGAACTGGCTGCCATGGGGTTGGGCTTAACGGCATTCTTGTCGTTTGTAGGAAAGAACCTTGGGGCCAGAATAAAAAAATCCATAACACAAGATATTCGAACAACCGAATTGCTGGAAGAAGTCAGCGCTGCAAAAGAACAAGCTGAACAGGCGAATCTCAAAAAATCCCTATTTATGGCGGCAACCAGCCATGATCTGCGTCAACCACTTCACGCACAAAGCCTGCTTCTGGATTCGCTAGCAAGAAAAACACTCGACCACAATTCAGATGTGATTGTGCAAAAAATTATCAGGTCAAATGAAGCGCTAATCTCACTTTTTGATTCACTCCTCGAAATCTCTCAACTTGATGCGGGGACAGTAACTGTATACAAGGCTTCTCATTCGCTAACGGATATATGCAAAAACATCGTAGACGAGTTTCAGGAATTGGCAAACCAAAAAGGGTTAGTGCTTAGTTTTCGCGGCGTAGATGTTTTTGTAGAAAGCGATTCTGTTTTACTATCTCGAGTGCTTCGTAATTTGATCAGTAACGCTATCAAGTTTACGGAATCCGGCGGAGTAGATGTCACATTCAGTCAGAGTAATGATAATGTTTTTCTAGAAGTCAGCGACACAGGGATTGGCATACCAAAAAATGAGCTGAAAAGAATATTTAGCGAATTCACCCAGCTTAATAATAAGACGCGAGATAGAAGCAAAGGTATTGGACTGGGTTTAGCCGTAGTGCATCGTCTATGTGAGTTACTCGACCATAAATTGGAAGTGCATTCTGAAATAGACAAGGGTTCGCGTTTTGGAATAACGTTACCCATATCGCAATACCCAGCAACGAAACCCATAGAAGAAGAGATAACAGTAGTTGATCTAACAGGGCTAAAAGTCCTGATTTTGGACGATGAATACGCGATACTCGATGCCATGCAATCACTTTTGCACGATTGGTCTTGTATTACCAAAGCATTTGCTAATCATAACGATGCAATAAGCTGTTTGGTAGAGGAAAATTTTTCTCCAGATCTGATTTTGTCAGACTATCGTCTTGAAGAAAACTTTTCAGGTGTAGATGCAATAGAATCAATGCGAGTGTGTCTTGGTAGACAGGTACCCGCAATTCTGATTAGTGGCGACACGGACCCCAAATTGTTGGACCAACTAAAGAACGAAGATTTTTATCTATTACACAAACCTGTAAAAGCCGGAAAGTTACGAAATACCATGCGTAAGGTTTGCGCGCCAGAGGGACTTGATGTTAGCCAAAAGGCCATTGTTCAACTTCAAGAATCCCCCCTATAATTAAGGATCTATTCAGCCTACATAGTGGACCCAATTCCATCGTGGCTCAATTAACACCATCACACAGAAAAGCACCATGGAAGATAATATTTTAATTGTGGACGACCATCCAGTTGTTCTTTCGGGTTTACAGTTTGCACTGGAAAACGCCTTTGCGATCCAGAATACATACACAGCACTAAACGCAGCCGATGCAATAGCAATTGTCAGGAACAATAGAGATATTGACTGGATATTTCTCGACGTAAGGTTGCCAGACACATCGGGATTGGAAGTACTTAAGTTACTCGAAGATTTAAAGTTTACTGGCTACATTGTCATGCTCTCCAGTGAATCGAGCCCAAGCGTCATTGATATCGCACTTAAACGCCAAGCATGCGGATTTATATCAAAGTCCTTCAAGGAATCAGATCTTAAGGCATGCATCAAAACCATCCAGGATGGCGGCGTTTATCTATCAACGGAAGATAAAATTAATCTGCAGAACTATCGCGCCAGTGCACTTAAAGAAAAAGACCATATCAGAAAGAACCTAAGCAAGAGGCAGAACCAAACATTGCAATTAATGGCTAACGGTTATAGTAACAAGGAGATTGCAGCAAGCCTCAATATTTCGGAAAGTACAGTCAAATCACATGTTCATGCCTTGATGTCACTCTTTTCAGCAGACAATCGTACCCACTGTGTTGCTGAAGCTCGCAGACTTCATTTGTTCGAATGATGATTCGATGATGGATTAGTCCATCTATACATCTATAGGCACACATCCGCAGCATTGATCGAAACGACGACTAAAGACAGAATTAACGGGGCCGCCCAGGTTGGGTCGCCCAGACCGGGACGCGTAGCCATCAGCATGGTTACGCCAGAGTAGCCTTATGAGAAAGTCGATTCTTATCATTGACGATGATGACATCATCCGACAAAACTACCGGGATATTCTCGAACACGAGGGATACCTCGTTACCGACTATGATTCAGTCAGCAGATTAACAATTGCTTCAAACAAGCGGTTATATGATCTTGTACTGCTGGACATATCCCTAAACGCTGATCGCGATGCTGGGCACAGGCTGTGTGAATCACTAAAATTGCATAGTCCCGATACTCCAGTGGTTATGCTTACGTCAATAGATGACGAGCACAATAGGATTATGGCAAAAAGCAACGGAGCCGATGGATACTGGGTAAAAAGTGCTTGTATTGATAAATTTCTGGATGAAGTACGATCGTTACTATCCGAGCGAGTTGATTGATATGGCAAAAGTGATCGCACTAGTGGAAGACGACGACACCATTCGTCATAACTACATCGATTTACTCGAGGAGAATAAATTTGTAGTGCAGGCCTATTCGTCAAGGCCCGACGCGGAAGCGGCGCTCTCTGTCACACTACCGGACATGGCACTTCTAGATATCGGACTGAATGAAGAACGTGAAGGCGGTTTTGATCTGTGTCGATTTATTCGCAAGCAATCCGAGACACTACCTATAATCTTTCTCACATCCTACAATAAAGACGTCGATGAAATTTCGGGGCTTCGGCTGGGTGCGGATGATTATATTTCGAAGGATGAATCGTTCGATAAAATTCTTGTTCGAATAAACAGCCTGTTCCGTCGCACTGCTGCTATTGCCAGCAAATCCGTTCTAAATGAACGATTACCTAACGATAAGAGTCTACATCAGGGCGATCTGCATATTGACTTATTAAGCTATCAGATTAACTGGAAGGGCGAGCCTGTAAAACTTCCGTTAACTCAATTGTGGATACTGCATGCACTGGCGACACACCCTCGCCAGATCAAGAGCAAGGAGTCGCTTATGAGTGCCGCAAATATTACTCATAGTGGGTCGAACACGATACCCGTGCATATCAATGCCATCAGGAAAAAATTCAAGAACATCGACCCAGCATTTGATCAAATTAAAAACGAACGCGGAATCGGGTATAGCTGGTCTGGAGATTCATCGTCTCAAGTGAGCCACTAACCGGCATGCACAGGCAGACATATCGTAAATACCGGTCCCTTATGTGTGTTCGTAGCCTCTATGGCGCCATGGTGGTAATCTGCGATACGCCGCGCTACGAATAAACCAAATCCAACATTGCCTTGCCGCTTTTGCTCAACCGAGCGTACCGAGTACGACAACCTGAACAGCGCCTGAGTATCCGCCGCCAAAGCTGGGCCATGGTTTTCAATATTAATGGCGATTTGCCTATCATATCGTCTCGCTAGCCGGATTATCGCATCCGTGCCCGGTTCCTTGAAATCAATTGCGTTGTTGATTAGCTTGTCCAGCATTTGCTCAAGCCGGTGTTCGTCACCCCGAATAAAACACTGATCGGGTAACTCATTTATCATCACGATTCCTGCATTAAGCCGTTCATTAGTTTTATCCGTATAGTTTCGCAAAAACTTCTGTACATCCAGGACAGTAAAATCTTCTGACAGCAATGCCGACTCAATATCAGCCGCGTCGACCGTGCTATTAATAAGTTCTTTCATTTCAATCAGGCTCGACGAAGCTCTGTCGCAATACTTTAAAACCTGTGGATTACCCCCTTCTTTACTGGACAGCAGGCGAATAGATTGCTCAGCACCCACTTGCTTATTTTTTAATTCGTGGCGTAGAAATGATGCCATGTGCTCAAGCCAGTACTGGCGTTGCTTGCGCTTCTGAGCAATCTCACGCAGATTTGCCTCCTTAATCTCTATCGCGTTATTACGAAATACGTTGAGCGCTTGGGACATCTTGCCGAATTCATCGTTTGATTTATCTGTTGAAGTCGGTGCTGTTAAATCTCCACCGGCAATCGCTAGTGTTTCCTGGCTAAGCTTAGTTAGTCTCCTCACAATACCCCGATCGACGAAAAGCCAGACGAGAATCACTAATAAACCCACCGCGAAGCCACCAATTAAAACACCAGCAATAATCGGTCTGTTATGAATGTTTTGCTCCCGATCAACAGCCAGCTGCAGTTGCTGACGCAGCTCGAGCGCCAGGTCAGCGAGCGATTGATCAAGCAAGTTAAGCGCACTATCTGTTGAAATAGCATGCACAAGTAAAGTGTTCATATCCAATGCGGAGCTGGTTAAGGCGCGATTTAAACTCTCTACTTCATCGCCAGCCTTTGCGAATGCTAACTGAACCGTTGCTATGACGCGTTCATCAACAGACGTCATCACCGGCGATGTACTAATCAATTCAATGTTACGTTTAATATCGCGCCAAATCGGATCAATCAATGTGGGCGAATCATTCGACTGTACATAGGTTTGAGGAATATTTTTGACGTGCCTACGCAGTTCTTCTAGTTGATCTTTTGCCAATAGGTCTGCTTCAATGACATTTTGCGACGTACTGATAAACTGCACAGCAAGTTGAAGTTCGCGGATGAATATATTGACAAGCAATACCTGCACAATCAGTAGCGTAATTGGGATTGCAGTGGCAAGTAATAGCTTGTTTCTTATTTTCATTCAGCCTGGCTATCTTTAAATTTTTCCAGCAGCCCGCCATTTTTCGAATATCGGCTCGATGGCGGCATTAGCCTGCTGCATTGCATTCTCCGGTGACACTTGTCCGGTAACAACTGTTGAAAACATCGTGGGCACGACATGATTACGCAAAACTTCATCGATTGCCGCATTGGTGTATCCTGGATAACCCAGATTGGTGAGCGTTGTGGGTATTTTTTCAAGCAGTTCATAACGACCACTTGGCCCGTCATCTGCGCGAATCATGTCACCGAGGCTGGGTACCGAATTGGGAAAGCTGGGCAAATTCTGAAATCCGCTCACCTTAATACCCGTTGATATATTAGCCATGTAATCAATAACGAAGCGTTTTGCTGCGTCTGGATTTCGTGCAAATCGCCAAATCGCATAGACATTGGCACCAAACACAGGGCCGGCTCTACCCGCTGGGCCTTCAGCAATCGGCGCTAATGACAGGTGTTTGTTAACCGGAAACTGTTGGGTCTGCGCTGCCCTTATTATAGAAATCGTATCAACTGTCAAACAGCCTGAGCCAGAGAGCATGAACTGGTTGTTCGACGGTGGTGTCCAACGCAATACATCGGGTGCCATGGCTTCTTCGAACAACGCCTTGGCAAACTTTAGAGACTCAAGGGTTTCTTTGGATTGTAGCGCTACCCTGCCCTCCTCATTTTGTATCGAGGCACCAAAGCTGGACATAAGCGCACGCAGGGTTTGCTCACCGTTGTGTTCGCCAGCTAGACTGATACCTACTGGAGATTCGTGCAACAGCTTGATCGCACGCCCTCCCTCTCGAACGTGATCCCATGTATCAGGCTGCATACCCACGGCAGCCCAAAGATCTTTTCGGTATGTCAGCATAACCGCAAGGAAGCTTTCGCAAAACCCGTGGAACCTATTGGTTGCCGGGTTATAGCAGCTACGATAAACGAAGTCATGAGCCCTACCATATTGTCGCTCACATTCTTCGAATATCTCGCGATGATCAATGACATGATCTTCAAGCAAGGGGCGCGGTGATAAAAACAGCACCATATCGTGACCCTGTTGCGCCTTTGCTTCAGCCGCAGCCAGTTGGTCTACCTCACCCAATCCCACGTTATCAATGATGACGCGAATACCATTTTCGACTTCCCACTTTCGAACAAAAACATCATTAAACCAAGACTCAAATTCTGGAATAAAATTCTTCCATCTCAAAATTCTAAGTGTCTTTTTTTCAGCACGAGCATCACCTGCGAATAACATCGGTGCCGCGCTAGTAGGAAGCGCAGCTGCTCCAATGGTTTTGAGCAACTGCCTACGTCGACAAAATGCAGATTTACCTTCAATCATGAGTGCCTCACCTAATGCGGTTAGTCTTGTAGATAACCTCAATAATCCGCTACAAACACACCGTATATAAACGCTTAAAAGAAGTCCAATTGCAGATGATGGTGTTTGCTCCGCTACTCACCTATTTGGGCAATATTCACTTCCTCAGACAGTTGTTTTTGTGCATTTCGCCAGCTCCAAGTACGGGCACCATCGTGTTCGTAATCGTTAGATGAAAGTTGTTGATACATCACGGCGCCATCATGTTCGTAGTCACTAATCGCATACATCGGGGGCATCACAGCGCCATCATGCTCATAATCACTAAGCAAAGACTTCGGTGGCATCACTGCGCCATCATGCTCATAATCACTAAGCAAAGACTTCGGTGGCATCACCGCGCCATCATGCTCGTAATCGCTGCAGGTAAACTTTGGGTAGATGACCGCTCCATCGTACTCATACTCCTCGTCTTCGCGCTCCACAGACGAAAGATCTTCAACGTTGATTACTAGATCATTGGCAGCAGCCGTAGCCGTAAGTTGCGCAATCGGAAGTACTAGATACAAAACAAATTTCATGGAATTCTCCTCAATTTAACTGGTTTAGGAAGGTCAATCGCCTTTCCTGTATCCAGTATCGGTTTGGAGAATTAAAGTAGAATTAAAGTTAGATTAATGTTGAGTTAAATAATTTGACGAGCGTCCTTGCTCGATGACGATGAGTACGGACATACGTAGCGGGCTTGGTTGCTCGTTATCGATAAATACCCGCCAGGTCTGAAATGGATCGATTGACCTCCCGGTATGCTTCAAATTGCGTGATACCAATATCGGCAAGCTGTCTGTCACTCATGCAGCTGAGTTGGACGCGTTCTCGCCGAATCATTTCAGCTATCGCGAAACGCTTGCGCATCTGTTCATAAAATTCGCGGATAAATTTTGATACAGAATTTTTCTTAACTTGAGAATCTGCTTCCTCAAATACCAGACCTTCAAACATATATGCTCTTGTGTTCATATCAGTACCCTCTGTTTGCTTAATATCAAATCGTGAAAACAGAGTGTGTCAGTCTAGTGTTTCCATATTATTTCTTAATAGGAGTAAAATTGTTTCTATTATTTCAGTCTTGATTTAATTTGTATGTATCACTCTTCAGGTAGCACACACAATAGCCCCATCTGCATCTGCCACTTAAATCCATTTCTCGCTTTGCTCCCTCTGTACCCGCACTTATCCGTAAAAAACGAAATTCGATGATTTGATCAACCGCTCATCAATCTCTCGTATCTGTTGCCACCCACGCTTTTCTAATTCAGCCATTGCATAGCGATACGTCACCTGCCTTTTCTTATTTAAGATGAATTGCCAGAGACTATGTTTGGGATGTTGTAAGCCTGTGTCGTTGTAGCCATGGCTTTCGAACTGGATGGCCTGAGTATTCACGCTGTTATCCTCTGTTAGTATTGCACTATCAAGTCACAGAGTGTGTCAGCCTGGTGTTTCAGGTTTATTTCTTCATGCCGAACAAATTGTTTCGTTTATTTCAGCGTGATTCGTTTGCAGAGCTCGTTAAGTAGGCTTTGGATCAAAAACGTATCCCAGCCCTCTAACAGTGCGGATAATACAAGGCTTCTTCGGGTTGAGTTCGAGCTTCTTTCTCAATCTTAAAACACGTATATCAATACTCCTGTCAAACGGATCCCAATCGCGATCACTGGCCATTTCCATAAGTTGGTCTCGATTCAGCACTCGGCCCTTATTCTTGACAAACAGCTTCAACAATGCGAACTCCATAGATGTCAGCGGTATCTCTTTTCCGTCACGGCCAAACATAGACGAACTGGAAAGATCCAACACCATGCCGTCTATCGATATATTCTCGGCATTATCAATAGTCTCTAAGCTGATGGGTTCGGCTTTCCCTGTCCGCCGCAACACCGCTTTAATGCGCGCCTCTAGTTCGCGTAAATCAATAGGTTTAGCCAAGTAGTCATCAGCTCCCATCTCAAGGCCGATTACCTTATCCACGGGTTCACCAGCGGCCGTGAGCATAATAATGGGAAGCTGCTGTTCAGCTCGCAGGCGTCGCAATATACTCAAACCATCCTCACCAGGCATATTTATATCGAGCAACACCAGATCAAATTTTGCATTTGACGCTAGCTGCTCGTCGAGTGACGGGCCATCCTCTGCCATAGTCACGCTAAATTCGCGTTTGGCTAAATACTTGGCCACCATTTCTCGAACGTCAGTCTCATCATCACAAACAAGCACGTGCGGTTTGAAACTCATGATTTCACCTTGGTATGACTGGTTTTATTCTTGTCACTGAGTATCTGTATCACATTGCGTAAATCGTGTGGAGATACAGGTTTTTCTAATATCGGGTAGGTTGCAGATTCTCTTATCAGTTCGGCATCTTCACTAATCGCATCACCTGTTATAAATATAATGCGCTGACATAACGCTGGCCATTGCTCTTCCAACCGGGCAGAAAAACCTCGGCCACTGAGGCCAGGCATTCTAAGATCGCAAAGAATCAAATCGAACATCGCGTCCTGTTCCAACTGCTTTATGCCTTCTTCTGCATTGCCGGCTACAGTCGCTTTAATATCGAGTTTGCTTAACAGACGAGCTAACACATGAGCCACTTCGGGCTCATCTTCCACCACCAGTGCCCGCAGCATTGTGCCGCTTTTGTGTTGTGCAGGTTCGCTGTTATCTGGAACGCTGTTCACGTCAATTGGCAATACTAATTCGAAAGTGGCACCACCAAGCTCACTGTCGCCCAAACCAAGTTGTCCGTTGTGTGATGCAACGATTCTATGGCTCAATGCCAAACCAACGCCCGTTCCTTCATTCACAGCCTTTGTCGTAAAAAACGGTTCAAATATCCGAACTTGAAGATCCTTCGGTATGCCAGGCCCGTTATCGGAAACCTTAACCACAATGCGCTCTTTTTGTTTCTCAAAGCAGCTGCTAATGCGCAGCACAGGTGAATCAATATCATGGGGAAAAGCCTGTTCAGCATTCAACATCAAGTTGATCAACACCTGTGTCAGTTGATCTTCATCGGCCATCACGTCAGGCAGGTTTTCTTCTAACTGAAGATCGATTTTCACATTGCGCTGCCGTAAACCATACGCCGCAATCTCCATGGCATTAGCGACAACATCATTGATGCCGGTCTCTGCCAAACTGGTTGGTTTTTGTCGGGCCATCGCAAGAAAGGTTTTAACAATCTTGGAGCAGCGTTCTGCAGAACGACTAATACGTTCCACGCTATCGAGTGCCTCTGCGTTATCAACCTCATCTCGCAGCATCATGGCATGACCGACAACAACAGAAAGCGGGTTATTGAGCTCATGTGCAACACCTGCCAGCAACTGCCCCAGCGCATTGAGTTTTTCACTTTGAAACGACGCTTCACGTTGTGTCTGCAACTCCCGTTCAGTTGCACGCTTGCCAGTTATGTCGCTCCAAACCATAACAAACCCGCCATCGCTGGTTACTTGGCGTGTTACTGAAAACACCCGTTGATCAGTTAGCGTGAATTCTTGCGCGGTTTGCGCTGACGAGGAAGCGTCGGGCCATGCTGCAGCCATTGGCTCGTGATCGCATGCAATCGCTCTAGTGACAATCTCGTTGTTGGATACCCCGGGTTTCAACATATCGCCAATCGGACTATTCACGCGTAGATAATGATGATTAGCCAGAACCAGCTTATGCGCTTTGTCATACAGCGCGAACCCCTGATCAAGCGCTTCTATCGCATCCAGCAACCGCTGATTGATCTTCAGAATTTCATCGCGTTGTTGATAGAGCCGGGTCATGTCTTCGGCGGATATGACTATGGAAGGTTCATCCTGGTAGTCGATAACACGCGCAGAAAGTCTGGCCGGCATCACCAACCTATCCTTGCTTTGCATTGATGTTGCTTGATCATCCAACGACTCAATCGCTAGCAATTCTGTCAGCAGGTCTGTGTAGTCGATTGAATCGTTAAATACTTCTTGAACATGCTTTGGATCGCCAAAGCTGTTACGCCATGCAGGTGTGGCGTAGAGTATCTTTCCATCGGCAATGCTACTAACCGATATGCGTGATGCACAGGCATCCAACACATCCTTTAGTAGATCATCCGCATGTTCTATAATGTCGTGCGCTTTATGTTGATCTGCTACATCCTTGCTAGTGAGAGTAAAACCGCCATCATCCTGTGGATGCACCGACATCTCTACCCAACGTTCTCCTTGTCGGATAGCCGGCAATCTTAATACCGAGTCAAACCCACCATTCAGATGGGAATCGATCTCACGCAATACCGAGTTTCCAGGTCGTCGCAATGCCTCATGAAGAAACACCGCCCAAGTGACGCCTGGTTGGATATAGCTGATGACGTCTGGAAACAGATGACGAAAAGCGCTATTACACAAAAGTAGCTCGTCGTCACTACCAAAAAGTGCTAAGCCTTCTGTAAGCGAATCCAGCGCAGATTGAAACTGAGCTGGCCGCATTGTTTCTAGATGATTAAAGGTCATACCGCTTATCCTCTGCATTTTATTATGCCAAGGAATCTATTGCGCTGAATCGAGATTATGTTTCAGTCGTGTTTCAATCGGCTTTGAATTGTTTCAATTGTTTCTGACAGCGTTGATTTGTTTCTACCACTGCGAAGTGGTTTAATTAGGCTGTGTCGTTGTATAGGAGTTGACACTTTGGATCTCTATGAGAAATATGGCGGGTTTGGCAACATCAACAAGATTGTCATGGCGTTCTATGACACCCTGCTCGATTCAGAAGAAATAGGGCCGTATTTTGATGATATTGAAATGGGTCGATTGATTGATCATCAAACCAAGTTCGTTGCCAGCCTATTGGGTGGCCCCGCATCATTTTCCAACGAACAGCTGCGCCGCGCGCACGAAAATCTGAATATAACACCCGATCATTTCGATGAAATGAAATCCGTGCTGAGCGACACCTTGGTAGCACATGGCATGTCAATCGAGGATGCCGAACTGGTTATGGCAGAAATTGAAACCAGACGCTCGGTTATCGTCACAAAAGAATTCAGCTGATGTCTATAGAAGCAATCAATGAACAGTTGCTACGTTCTGTAGGTGTTGGCGTCGCATTATTCACTGATGATGGGCATCAGCTCGAATTCAGCAATGATGTGTTTAGCAGCTGGTTTGCTGGTGCTACTGATAATGAACCACTCGCAACCTTGTTCCCAGAGCTAGACCTGGCAGCCATGCAAGAAGCCTTTGATGCAGAAAGCTCGTATTCCACTGAACTGAAGTTTCGTATTAAGCGACGAACATTGGTTGTTGCGCAAACATTCACACGCACACAGGTCAGTGATCAGGTGTTGATTGTTCTGGAATGCCAGAACATCACTCGCATTCGTGAGCTTGAATCGATGATCGAAAGTTATTCGAACATGGTCGAGCGCAATGCACGCGAAATCCGCCGAGAAAAAAATCAGGTAGAGAAGCTATTGCTGAATATCATGCCGCGAGCAGCGTATGAGGAATACAAAGATTTCGGCGTTGTAGCACCACATCGGCACGACAATGTTTCAGTACTGGTGCTAGAGTTTTCTGATTTTTCCAACTATGTAAACACGCTGCCACCGGCCACACTGGTCAGCGAGCTCAATGAACTGTTCAGCGCTTTTGACAAAATCAGCGACCTACTCGGCTGCGAGCGTATACGCACTACAGGGGACACTTATCGTTGTATCGCAGGCATGCAGGATGATGACCAGGAACACTTGCATGCTATCGCCAAGGCAGCGGTACGATTTGTGCGCTTCCTGGCAAGACGCAACACCAGCTCTACGCATACTTGGCAGTGCCGTATAGGTATTGGCACCGGCTCGGTAGTGGGCTCTGTGGTCGGTAACCAGAAGTATGTGTTCGATGTATTTGGCGAGGCAATAGACACTGCAATGGAAGCACGAGCGCTCGCCGGCGATATGGAAATATTGGCTCGAGCCGACTCACTGCGCGACTTGCCGGAGAACATTAGCACTCAAGAAACCTCAACTGCCGCTGCGTCCAAAGCCGGTCTCGCAGCGCTTTGTGAACAATAAGCCCAGTCGTTAAGGCCACAACTACTCGGTACGACCATTAGCGTCTGCGTACTACACAGCAATCGCTAACACACCAATTCGCATTCAATAAGCACTGACAATTCTAAAACAAACAAAGTTTGCGCTCCTGTGCATCCAAATCAGGTAGTACCCACCGGATTTATCTATCCACACCGCTCCATCTGCATCCCGAAACAACTGAAACAATTTACTTATTGCCCCGCAATAGTTTTGAAACATTGGCGGCCGATACTGTTTCACAAGGTCGCAACAGACCAGCCACACAAATCAACGGGACAGACACATGGAAAACAAGATAGCGCAATTTGTAGATAACTATGACGAAGCCAGTCAGTTCGACAACAGTGATTTGGACGTCGACAACGGCATCGACATGCACATCGAAGATGAAGATGAGCCTACGTCGTGGGAAGTGTTCTGCACAGAAATCGATGCATGGGCGCGGCACGCACAAGCCTCAAACGGGTTTGGCGGATTCTAAATTCAATACCCCCATCGCTTAGTTTAAGCGATGGGCTTTTACACCAGCAACCAACTATTCAACTCAACAGGAAATAAATTATGAACACAGTAATCAACACAGTCCAGGCCGCCGATAACGGCGTAAACGTAACAGCATTACTCGGCGCTCGAGAAGCTCTGAGTGCCGCCCCTCAGGCCGCAAAATTTCAGTGGCGGGCCACCAGCAACTGGATGCACGGTACGCACACTAAAACGACAATAGGCAAGTTCTTCGGACTTGGTGAGGAACATAGCCACCGCACAGACTTTTCTTTTGATACCGATCATCCCACTATTTTCGCCTCTGAAGATATCGGCCCCACACCTGTCGAGTATGTACTTGTGGGATTGGCCGGATGCTTGACAGCGGGTATCGCCGCTGTTGCGCAAAACCGCGAAATTCAACTGCACTCCGTCAAAGCCACACTCAGTGGCGATATGGATGTGCAAGGCATCCTCGGCATAGACGGTGATGTCAGAAACGGCTTTGAAAACATCACGGTCACCTACGAGATCGACGCCGATGCAAGCCGCGAAGACATTGAAGCCCTTGTTGCTCAGTCGCAAAAGCGCTCAGCTGTTTTCGACGCACTTGCCAACCCGACAGACATCACTGTCGTTGTTGCCTGAGAGTGATGATGATGACCTCGGTAACTAATGATTCTGGCTCGGTGGCGGTGATCGTCATCGGGGCAGGCCATGCAGGGCTTGCCATTAGCAGATGTTTAACGCAGCGCTCAATCGAGCACTTGGTGCTTGAGCGCGGTCAGATTGCGAATTCATGGCAAACACAACGATGGGATTCGCTCAAGCTGCTTACGCCTAATTGGCAAGCCCAGTTACCGGGGTTTCACTTTGATGGAGACAACCCCGATGGCTATATGGACATGGCTGACTTGACGCAATTCCTGACGCGCTATGCACAAGTCACGGCCGCACCGGTTCGCACACACACACGCGTGGTGTCGGTTACACGTACCGCTAATGGGTATCGTGTAATAACAAATCGCGGTACTTGGTTATGCCGATCAATTGTCCTGGCAAGTGGTATTTGTAATAAGGCCTCTATCCCGGCAATTGCTAAAAAACTACCGAGCACCATCAGTTCTGTTAGCCCACTGGACTACAAGAACCCTGATCAATTAAAGGCTGGCGGCGTGTTGGTGGTGGGCGGTTCTGCAACCGGGTTGCAACTGGCAGAAGAAATTCATCAATCAGGCCGAAACGTAACGCTCGCCGTTGGTGAACATGTACG
>CALHOU010000116.1 GCA_938035945.1 uncultured Granulosicoccaceae bacterium | reverse complement strand
CAATATCCGCTTTGTGTCGATCGATACCACATCGCGCTTGGAACAGCGCACCACTGAATGGATGCAATACGAATCCTTAGTCGAGTCCTTAGACCCAGACAATTTAAGTTTAACCGTCGAAGGTCTGCCACGGCCACGACGCGCAATCATGCTAGCCACCGCCTAGTACTGTATATCGACAACGATCGTCCCCCTTATTTTAGCCGCACGCGATCGACATAAATTCACCGATTCTTTGCGTTGTTGGTTCGATAACACAAAAGTCGCGATGTTCAACCTCATCTTCTGTAAGCGGGTCTATGTGCACTTTTTGTTGTGCAGAATAGCATAGAGCATGGCTTGATGTTCGCGCATGGCATTAATGATTGAGTGTTGTGCGTGCAGCACAGTGAACTGCAACTGCTACATTCAAGGCACTGAATCAATTTTATCAATCGCGTTCTCATTGCACCTCTTTAGTAACTCAAATGGATAAGGCCCCTAGGTACATAGGTCTACTTTTGTCAGAAAAAAATCGAGCACTCATGAGTTTTTGTTGCTCAATCTAATATGTACTAGTAACGATACTTTTATCAAATCAATACTAGTTGTGTAAGTTAATTATTTTGAACGCGAACCAGTAATCCAACCGTCAATTCATTTCGTATAATGTTTTGTATCAATTAAACTTTTATTTGGTTACAAGAGTAAGCTGTAGTCAATCCAAGCATTTAACAATAAACAACTTCATCAAAAAGTATTGATGCCTGTGACTATAGAACGCAGCACATGGTTGCGTTAAAGTAGTTATTCGAAACATACTTCTTGCACTACTCAACTATATTCACTTAAACGAGTTGTGCAATACAAAGCTGTGCTGAGTATTAATGTTAAGCAAGAACCCGAAAGACCTCGAACAGTATCGATTGCATGAACGCTTTGGATACAAGATGAGCAAACTTGCTCGACAAATGCAAAGCCGCTTAGAACCGGGATTAGAAAAACACGGCATCACGCGTGTGCAATGGGTGGCGTTATCCAGCATCGAAATCGAAAAGATGTGCACTCCTTCTGATTTGGCCGATCACATTGGTGTGAGTCGACCAGCTATTTCACGTTTGCTAAAACAAATGGAATCACTTGATCTTATCCAACGGAGTCTCATCGGTGAAGATGCTCGCACGCGGCAATTGAGTTTGACCGACAAAGGTCGCGATGCGCTAAATGCATGCTGGCCTCACATACATGAAACAGATCAATATTATCTGGATAAGCTGACCGAAGAAGAACAGAATGCGCTCACCCAAGCCATGACCTCACTCATGGTTGGTGAAACTGAGGCACTGGACGAATTATAGACAATTGTCGCTAAACCCACTTTTTGGTCAATTTCGAAACAATAACAGGTACATCGCCTCTTTACCACAAATTTGAGCCTAAATCGCTTTTATGCCGCTTCTCGCAAAATTTCCTGCCGCGGTAATAAATTCGTGCGCCAGGAACCATGATTTTCGCCGCCAGCTCGTTATAATTCATTCCCTCGAAGCTGTATCAGAACATGCATGGCCATAGCACCTGCAACATCGACCGCATACTCAGTATCAGGCAAAAGGCCAACTGATTGTTCGTCGCCAGAAAACGGCACTCGCTCCCTATTCGATGGCTTGGAGTTCATCTTCTACGACGATTGTTGGGTTCGATACTACGAGCCATTGGTCGAATCTCTGGCTTCTAAAAAACTGCTTATCGACCACCTCACTCGCCGCACATTCCATCACACCGAGCCCGGCATCAACACGCCAGGTTATCGACTGGATGCTGCGAGGGCCGCCTACGAGTCACAAACCGACCCTGCCATGAAGCGCGTCAATGCAGCCATGTTGGCAGGCGCTTTGTTTAACCGTGCAACCGATTTGTTTACCGGCATTGTTGAGCTCGAAGAGAAAGGGGTAAAGGTAAGCCGCGACAATGAATTGATGCGAGCGTGTGGTTCCTGCTTTGAAGAAGCATTGGAGTTGGGCCGAGATGTTAAACATCATAGTGGCGAAGAAGGCATTGATGAAGTGTGGGGCGAACCGTTTCGAGCGTTTACCACTACCATCTCTGATTATTACGAATCACGCTTTATTAAAGTTGCGCAAACCATGAATAACATTGACATGCTTGCCGGCACTATTAAAACAACCTTCGGCGACCGGCCCGAATTTTTAGGCCTTGCAGCTTTGGTTGACACTTACGCCGATGCTGCCAAGCATGAATGCGAGACCATGAAAAGTGATTCCACCATATTCGACATTTGGCCACGCTTTATTGCAACCGGTGAACGCATGGCAAACTTTAAACCAGAACTACAGCCGGGTTGTTCACGCGAGTGTCAATACGCTATAGAACATGCCATGCAAACGCTGGTGGCCGGCCGAGACTTGATTAACTGGGTTGCTCGAGCACGGGTTCCGATGCCGAAAAGTTCTGAACTCTATGTTGCCCGTTGTGCAGCGTTAAGCGAAAGATTGGCAGTGTGCTAACTAAAACTGGCGATTCAACAAACACCCTATTCTCCGATCGCTACCAGCAAACCTACCATTCCACTTTCGGTGCACGCACCGAATCGTCCCATGTCTTTTTGCACGGTGCCGGTGTGCATGAACGGCTGCGCAATCAACAGACGACGCGCATTTTAGAAATTGGATTCGGATTGGGGTTGAACTGCTTACTGTGTGCCGATTGTGCTGAGACCTCGCAAACTGATCTGCATTACACAGGCGTAGAACACGCGCCAATAAACGATGTGCAGTTTGCTGAACTCGCGTTCGAGCAGTGGCTAGATTGCCCACAGCTGGCACAACAGCTGAAACCGATTTTCAAAGATGCACAGCATTTAGCTGAGCACAGCATTTTGACACCAGCCATAGCTCATTTGGGTGAGCACAGTCGTGTTCAGTTGCACATACAAGACGCCACGTCTATAAGCCTGCTAAGTCAGTTAACGTCTGAACCCAATTACGACGCCATATTGCTCGATGCCTTCAGCCCGGATGTAAACCCAGAATGCTGGACCATGTCGTTTTTTGCGCATTTGCGGCCACTATTGTCACCAAGCGGCCGTTTGGCTACATATTGTGTAAAGGGCGCGGTGCGCCGTAACTTAGAGAGAGCAGGTTTTTTAGTCCACAAATACCCAGGACCCAAAGGCAAGCGTGAGGTCTTGTGGGCAGAAGTACCGACATCACAAATTTGACGTTTTCGCTGGTGGCGTTATTGCAAGACTGAGGACGTATTCGCTGAAAAAGTGGACAATCAGCTCTCATTCAAGCGGCGAATCATGAAGTTTTCAAAACTGTGCGTAACCAATCGTTACGTATTGAGCAATTTGCGGGTTTCTACCGGTATCAGCTTGGTGCTAGCCCTATAATTTGCACCGCACAAGCCACTGTGACACTGTCGAGGTATGTAGTCTCGATTTTGTGGTGTTTCTCACCCATGGTCTGTGCAGGCCTGCCGATAATACAGTTCGTATCGATCTGTTTTATTCAACGGCAACAGCATTTCTTTTAATTGGATAAATACAGCTTCGGCAGTCACTGGACTGCTGTTGACATAAGCAGGGACAAAACCTGCAAAAACAGGACTTGAAATGAAAGTAACGATTTACGGTTCAGGCTACGTTGGTTTAGTCACCGGTTCTTTGCTCGCCGATGTGGGTAACGATGTGTTGTGTGTGGATGTTGACGAAGCCAAAGTTGCGAACCTGAAGAAAGGCGTCATCCCTATTTTCGAACCCGGATTGGATGATGTCATCAAGCGCAATGTTGCCGCTGAACGTCTCGACTTCACCACCGATATGGACCAGGCCGTGGCCCACAGTGAGGTGCAATTTATAGCGGTTGGCACACCTCCAGGTGAAGACGGTTCAGCTGATATGCAATACGTTGCAGCTGTTGCCAAAACCATCGCCGATAGGATGACCTCAAACAAGATCATCGTCAACAAATCCACTGTGCCTGTGGGCACAGGCGACATGGTTGAAGAGGTTGTGGCTAAGGGGCAAAAAGAACGCGGTGTTGATATCGAATGCGCTGTTATCTCTAACCCAGAATTTTTAAAAGAAGGCGCAGCCATTGACGACTTCATGAAGCCTGATCGTATTGTTATCGGAACTGATAACGAGCGCGCTAAGGAAGTGATGCGTGAGCTCTACGCGCCGTTCTGCCGCAACCACGACAAACTTGTATTCATGAACCGTCGTTCTTCTGAGCTAACAAAATACGCTGCCAACTCGTTGCTGGCAACGAAAATCAGTTTCATGAACGAGCTTTCAAACATTGCCGATAAAGTAGGTGCCGATATCGAAGATGTTCGTCACGGTATTGGTTCTGACCCACGCATCGGCTATCACTTTATCTACCCTGGCTGCGGCTATGGTGGTTCATGTTTCCCTAAAGACGTTAAAGCTCTGGTTCAAACTTCAAAACAGGTTGGATACAACGCTGAATTGTTGAATGCTGTTGACGCGGTAAACGATCGCCAAAAGCATGTCTTGTTTGAAAAGCTAATGCGCCACTTTGATAACGATCTAACCGGTAAAACTTTTGCTGTTTGGGGCTTATCGTTCAAACCTAACACAGATGATTTGCGCGAAGCACCATCACGTGTATTGATTGAATCCATCTTGGAAGCAGGCGGTAAAGTTCGCGCGTACGACCCAGTGGCCATGGTTGAAATGCGTCACTTCTACCCCGATGAAAAGCGCATAGAGCTCGTTGGAACGGCACAAGATACCGTAGACGGTGCAGATGCATTGCTGATTGCCACCGAGTGGAGCGAATTCCGCAGCCCGAATTGGGAAGCGATGAAAAAAGGTCTGAATCAACCGCTCGTTATCGATGGACGTAATTTGTACGACCCAGAAATGATGCGCGAGCAAGGCTTCATGTACGACTGTATCGGCCGGCCTGGCGTTGGTGATCGACGCAAAAACACGAAGG
Source organism: uncultured Granulosicoccaceae bacterium (assembly GCA_938035945.1). Taxonomy (GTDB): domain Bacteria; phylum Pseudomonadota; class Gammaproteobacteria; order Granulosicoccales; family Granulosicoccaceae; genus Granulosicoccus. Next base: position 10,410 of record CALHOU010000116.1, on the reverse strand, counting down.
TTGCCTGATCGAAAACAGTCTATAAAATAAGACTGAAGAAGCTTCGAAGCCCCGTCCAATTGGACGGGGCTTTTTTCTGGGCCCCAAATTCATGAGTGACATTCAAACGCCAAGCACACCGGCACAGTGGCGCTCGCGAGTGCTAATGCTTTCGGTACCGATCATATTGGCCAATATCACCGTGCCCCTCACAGGCATTGTCGATACCGCCGTCATGGGCCGTATGGCCTCGCCAGCCTATCTGTCGGCCACAGCCATTGCCGCAACCCTTTTCAGCTCGATCTACTGGGTGTTTGGATTCCTGCGCATGGGCACGTCAGGCTTGGTTGCACAGAGCCTTGGCGCATCCGAATTGGAACGCTCACAGCGAACCGCACTTCGCTCAATAGCTTTGGCGATTGTCATTGGCTTGTGCTTGCTCGGTTTGGCACCGTGGTTGTTCAAAGTCGGCATGTGGAGCATGTCGGTCGATCAAGAGGTGCACCACTTGGCGGCACAGTATTTCTCGGTACGCGTGTTTTCCGCCCCCGCAACCTTGGTTTTGTACAGCCTGATTGGCACCCTTGTGGGCCAACAACGTACGCGTGATGTGTTTGTCTTGCAGTTGGTTTTAAACATCACAAACGTCGTGCTTACGCTCGCCTTTTTCAATTTCACCCAATGGGATATCACCGGGGTTGCCTTGGCAACGGTCATTAGTGAGTACCTGGCTATGGGTGTTGGTATCGCCATGCTCTGGCGTTCATTACACGCGCGCAAACATCTCATCGAACGGCAATCCTTGAAATGGATGTGGGAGCGTTCAAAGCTGGTTGAATTTTTTAATATTGGCAGTAATTTGTTCATTAGAACCTTGTGCCTGACTGCCGCGTTTTACTGGTTGATGGTGATGAGCGCGAAGCTTGGCGTAGTAGTGTTAGCAGTGAATGCCGTACTGATACAAATGCTGCATTTCATGGCTCACGCGCTTGATGGATTTTCTCATGCAGCCGAAACACTGGCGGGGCATGCCTACGGGAAACGGGATCGCGTCGCACTTTCGAGTGCTGTTCGAGCGGCGACCTTTTGGGGAATCATTTTCGCGTTGATGTTTACGGTTGTTTACGCATTGCTGGGAGGCCATATTTTTGATGCGATGACAACCCAAAAAGAGGTGCAAAACGCTGCTAGAACGTGGCTTTGGTGGATTGCACTGAGTCCGTTAGTTGGGGTGTGGAGCTTCCTTTTGGACGGAATCTTCACAGGTACTACTCACACACGAGAAATGCGGAACGGTATGATCATATCGTTAACATTATTTATCTGCGTATCTATCGTTTTGGTGCCGCTATTAAATAATCATGGAGTGTGGATCAGTTATTACATCCTCATGTTGGCACGAGCAGCGACGCTTGGATACTGGTACCCCAGATTATTAAATTTAAAGAGCTAAATACAGGCTGAGCTAGAAACTAAAACGTGCAATTCGAATCTAACAAATCCCTAACTCAGCTAAACACGCTCGGGTTCTCACAGCTCGCAGAGCATTACATCGAAGTCGACTCCGATGACATGCTCAACGAGGTTATCGAGCATGCAAACCGACAGGACTGGCCGGTGTTTATTCTCGGCGGTGGCAGCAATATCGTCCTGACTAAAGATATCCCAGGCCTGGTGATCAAACTCAGCAGCGAGACGTTGGCCTACGAGAACCGAGCAGAAGAGAATTCGTGGAAATTCCGCCTAACCGCCAGCGCCGGTACCAATTGGCACCGTCTGGTGCGCGATTCCATGTCCCGTGGTATTCCAGGACTGGAAAATTTGAGTTTAATTCCTGGCAGCACTGGTGCCGCACCGATTCAGAACATTGGCGCCTATGGCGTGGAGCTGGCGGACCGATTCGAGTCTTTGCGTGCGCTACATCTAAAAACCAACGAGTGGCACACGTTCGACTTGAGCGCTTGTGAGTTTGGCTATCGTGATAGCTATTTTAAGCGCCACAGTGGCGAGTTCTGCGTCACGTCAGTAAATCTGATGATCGGTAACGACAAGCCCTTTGAAACCGGCTATGCGAGCCTCAAGCAAGCATTAGAGCAAGTGGATGCCGACCAACTAACACCGGTTCTGATCAGTGACACAGTATGCAAAATCCGCCAAAGCAAACTACCTGACCCGGCTCAGCTTTGTAACGCCGGCAGCTTCTTCCACAACCCTGTTGTGAGCCAACAGGTGTACGAAGAGCTAAAGCTTAAAACCCCGAACATCGTGGCCTACCCGCAAGACGAAGAGCGTGTCAAATTGGCCGCGGGGTGGTTAATAGACTCTATCGGCTTGCGCGGCACACGCCGAGGCGCTGTAGGGGTGTATGACAAACAAGCCCTGGTTATGGTTCATCACGGCGGTGGTACGGGTGAACAACTGCTCGCCTACGCTGATGAAATCAGAGCGGCGGTCAAAGATAAATACGGGGTAACCCTCACCATGGAACCTATGATCGTTTAAGCTATGATCGTTTAAGCTAAGATCGATTAACTGACCAATTGCACCAAGCGCCCGATATCCGGTAGGCGCTCTCCAATCGTAGAAAAGATCAAGGGCCGTACCCAACACACCAGTACAGTTGCGCTAATAAACACACCGAGCGATAGCTTTAACCAAACCGACAACAAGCACGCAACAGCCGAGGGTATAACTGGCGTTAGGCGAAGAATCATTCCTACGACTAAGGGTCTTGAATTCAAGCTATTGATTACTTGAAAACGTGTCGTCTGCTTGTGCGCGATATTAACAACGCCACTGGGCAGCTGATTGCGATGTGCCAACCACCTCACCGGGAATACAGTTAGAACTTGTATGATCGAATATATCAACGTAGCCGGCCATGCACCCAGCATAAAACCACCAAGCAATAACAACAAAAACCCACTTGGCATAACAATCAACTGCGAAACCAACGTAACTGCTGCAAACACAATTAAAGCAAGTGTACTCGACTGTTGATATTGTTGATAAAACCAATCGACTATTGCTGTTTTATCTACGCTGGATAACCAAACGGTTGCAACTATCGAAAGAATAAGAAAACACCAAAGTGCAAGTTTTGAAGTTCGTGGATTATGCATTGGTGTTAGCTGGCTCTCGACAGCTGCAAGAGCATGGCATTTATCTTCTACGACGCACAATCTATATGCGCAATGTCGAATGGGGGCGTACTCACAATGTTCACGTTAAATTTCTACTTGTTTTTCCAGGTGCCAGACTTTGGAAACTATCTTCCAGCCAGCATCCCCGTGTACAAAGGCCAAATGATCTACAAATACATTTTGATGCGCGCGTAATCTAATTTTTACTGTAGCACTAATCGGTGATAACCAATCGATATTTAAAATTTCATCTTCGCGTGCTTGCCCCTTACTCGCGGGTGATTCACGACCTGCCACATCATCACTAAAACTGGCAATGGGCTCAACGAAAATATGCCCATTGTCAGCATCAAATAGACTCGACTGCTCGTGGAAAACAGCGTGCAATTTATCCACATCACAAAAGTACATTGAGTCAAAGTAAGTATCGACCGCATCTAGTAACCCGTTCAAACCGCTCATTTAGCTATTGTCCTTGTGTATTGATACTGGCTATTATTCAACATCCACAAATTATTAGCCACATTAAACCATGCCAAAAAGCACTGGAAAAACGCCATGCAAATCCAACCGAGACAAAAACAGCAAGGCGCCACTGGTGGTGGCTTTGGTGTACGACCAGCTGTGCACCTTTGAATACGGGATAGCGGCGGAAATTTTTGGCCTACGCCGACCAGAGCTTAAACAGGAACTGTATCGTTTCACATCGGTGTCGTTTGAAAAAAAACCATTGCGTGCAGCCGGTGGGCTGGTATTCAAAGCCACAGGATCTGTTGATGATTTACTCAATGCGCACACCATAGTCATTCCCGGCTGGCGAGCAAAAGATGAGCCTGTGCCAAAGTCATGGACATTGCAGCTTAAGCAAGCACATGAGCGTGGAGCGAGAATTTTATCGATTTGTTCAGGTGGGTATGTGCTTGCAGCGGCAGGTTTGTTAGAGCATAAAAAAGCGACTACCCATTGGCGCTATGCCGAGGATTTTAAGTCCCGTTTTCCCAATATTTTGGTTGAAGAAAACGCCTTGTACATCGACGAAGGAAGCGTTATCACCTCAGCGGGTAGTTCTGCCGGTATCGATGCCTGTTTGCATTTAGTCAGGTTGGACTATGGCACCGAAGTGGCAAATACTGTTGCCAGACGATTAGTTATGCACGCACACCGCCAGGGAAGCCAAGCGCAATTTATACAACAGCCCTTGCCTACGACGGGAAAAAGTGAAAGCTTAGTAAACTTGATGACCTACGTGCAATCAAGCCTTAACGAAGCTCATTCTTTAAATTCAATGGCACTGAAAGCAGGCATGTCTATTAGAACGTTTCAGCGGCAGTTCTTCAAAACGAACGGCATGTCCGCTGTGCAGTGGTTAACGCAAAAACGTGTGACATACGCATGTCGTCTCTTAGAAACGACTGACTTATCTGTTGATCGCATCGGCGAAGAAGTGGGATTTCATAACGCAGAATCGTTGCGTTACCACTTCCGCAAAAAAATAGAAATAAGCCCGCAGGAGTATCGCAAGCGATTTAACAACAACTCTTTATTAACAAAAAGTTAGTCGAATCAAAAGCCGATGAGCACCGGCTCGAAAAAGTTATTTTCTAAAATGCCGTTCATACTGCTCAACATCGTCAGGCACATCAGACCATTGTCGTACGTTTCGTACATAAACATGACTGCGCTTCAACCCATCAAGCTCTGCCCAATCCTGATCATCAAGTGAACCGACACTGATGGAGTGAATATTTGGCACAACCTCAAGCGTTAAACCAATATTGGAACCGCAGGTATTGCAAAAGTGCTGATCGAGCCAGCGACCCGACTCATCGGAGATATGTCGATACACAGATACGGCATCGGATTCAAATTTGATTTGCGCTTTATCGAAAACAACTTCAACACCAAACGCGGTACCAGTGCGTCGTTGGCACCAGGTGCAATGACAAATGGTTACGCGAAGCGGCATACCACTTATGCTATAGCGAACCTTCCCACAAACACATCCACCACTCTGAGTCGCTTGCATGAGTTACCTCGTTATTGAGCGTAGTATTGATAAAAACTAAGCTGGCTTCGCACCTAGTGAGCGCGGCAAAGCCAAAGCTGCAATAAATATGAATGCCGCAGCCACAGCCAGCAACGCGAACAAAACGCTAAAGCCCCACTGGCTATGAACCCAGGCAATAAATGGGACTGCCGTCGCCATTACGGAGAACGTAACCACGTACCGAATGCCATACGCGCGACTGCGCCATTCACTGCGGACCATGCGCCCCACTAACACATCGTTAATGGGTATTTGACCAAACACTGCTAACATAAAAGCGATGGCCACAATCAGTGCCGCCACACCGCTTAGCTGAATCATCAATGTAAAGAACATGACCTGCAGGATGGCCACACAAGCGAACACAGTTCGCACAGAATAATTATCAACCAAAAACCCAACCACCAGTTGTGCAAAAGCGGCGACGGAGAACACGATAAATGTGTACCAACCAATCATGGTCGCAGAATCAGCAATGTCGGTCAGACGCTCGGCAAACACTTTGGGCAAGGCAAAGGTTGTACTTTGAAAAACAAGCCCACCCACAGCTGTTGTAAACAGCACAATGCCAAACACCCTCATCAAGGCACTTTTGCTAAGCTCGGCTGCGTTTACTTGCTTCGCATTACTGGTTTGAGCAACACTCTCATCATGTGCTCGTAAGAACCACAAATAACTCAACCCGATGGCAATAGACACCAAACCTGAAATCACAAACGCACTACGCCAACCGGCGGTGTCGATTAGAAACCCTGTGAGCAAGGCTGCGCAAGCAACCCCCATGTTGCCAAAAATACCGTTGATCGCTAATGGGACACCAGTTTTCTCGCGCCCTTGCACAACCATGGCCAATCCAACCGGGTGGTAGATCGCAGCAAACACACCGATACCGGCCAAGCCAAACGCCATTTGCACAGGCGTGTTGGCCATGCTGGTTAACGCAGCGCTTACGCCAATGCCCAGGAAGAAGATCAGCATCATGCCTTCCCTGCTCCACTTATCCGCAAGCCAGCCTGCAGGGATAGCGCATACGCCGAAGGCAATAAACCCAGGCGTGGCGTAAGGGATAAGCTCAGCGTAGCTGAGTCCCCATTCAGTCGTGAGTTTAAGTGCCGCCACAGTGGCGAAGATCAACATAAAAAAGTGATCGAGAAAGTGCCCTACATTGAGAAATAGAAATCGAAGTTGGCTAGGCTGCATAGTGGTAGTCTACCACTGACCTAAACTACTCTAGCGCACTCTGCAGCCCTAGTTATCGGCATACCCCTTTGCCCACGTTCTGTTTTCATCGTGGTTACGTAGGTCAACATTGAAATCCACAGCCGCTTTCATCGCCATTAACACCGACACCCAACCGGCGACCATTTCCATGCGATAGGATTCATCTACGTTAGTAGCGATCAAACTCAGATCGGTACCGCCGTTGCCATCATCGTTTAAATCAAATTGTACCAGCGTTCCAAAGTACTCAAGTTTAAACAAAGACGGCGGCTCGACTTGTACAATGCGTGCGCTTGATTCGGGATAACCAAGGATTTTAAACGTGATTACACCTGCTTGTTCTGGCGCGGACTCGGCCCAAAAACTTAGCCGGCCTGCATCAGTGGATAAAGCCTTAAATACAATTTCCTTGGAAGATTTAAAGTGCATTTTCCACCGAATAACACCTTCTTCGTTTTGAAAACCCATACTGTAGCGTCCGACACCTATCGAGATGAAACCAATAGTAACCCAGCGGGGCTAGTTGGATGCAGTGCTCTAGAGCAGAATTATTACGGGCACAAAAAAGGCCGCAGAAGCGGCCCCTTTCATCGATTATAAAGATTAACTTAGAGAATATCTAAGTCATCAGAGAATCGTCGCTTACCAGCTTGAGCCGTTGCGCGGCTTTTGTTGGTTCGTCTTGGAGCAACTGGCACGTCGATTTGCGTCGTCATGTCGAACTCCATGGATTGGTCCATTCGGTCAATGTCGCTCATGCCACCGTTCGCAGATATTCGCTCAGCAGCCTCATCAAGGCCATAATCCAGATCAAGATTCACATCACTATCATCGTTCTTGATGCTGATCAGCTCTTCTTGAGTCAAGCGCAATTTACCAGGCCGCTTCACTTTGCTACCTTTCTCAGTGTAGCCGTAGTAATCGTAGTAACCCTGATAGTAGTAATCGCCACCGTAAGATGTGATCTTGTCGATATCGACTTGCGTGATTAACACACCAGCCACTGGCGCATTAACCTGTCCAAGACGTTTCAGACCTCGTTTTACTAACTCGATAGACGTGTCGTGAGATTTAACAACATACACAACGGCGTCAGTAAGCTTACTTAAAACGAGCGCATCAGATACCGCTTGGGTTGGCGCACTGTCAATAACGATACGATCGTAGTGTTCGCTCAATTGAGACAGAATTTTCTCAAAACGTTTCGAGGAGAGTAGCTCGAGTGGCTGATCAGGAATTGGACCTGAGGGCAGTATGTCTACAACTCCATCAAACACACCTCGTTTAATGCAGTCTTTTGCTGGAGCCGTGTTAGTTATCAAACTACTCAAGCCTGGAATGCTTTTGTCAAAGCCTGCCGCTTTTGCAATCGTTGGACGACGCATATCACAATCGATTAGCAACACTCGCTCTAGTTGAGCAAGTGAGTAGGCCAAGTTGATCGATGCTGTTGACTTACCTTCACCCGGTACTGATGAAGTTACCATTATCACTTTACGTCCCTGTGCACCATCGTCCATACACAGAGCTGTTCTGGCCGTATTTACCGCTTCAGAGAACGTGCCTTTCTTATCCGGTATATCGGCCGGATTCAATGGTAAAGCTTGCGCTCGATTGAATAAGCCATTTTTTACCAACGGAAGAATACCTAAAAGCTTCATGCCCAGCTTACCTTCGATATCGTTGGTACTTCTGATGGTGTCATCCATCTGCTCATATAAAAATGCCATCAGCATTGAGAGTACGAGCGATGCAAGCGCCGCTAATGCGATGATGAGTTGCTTCTTAGGTTTAACTGGTCCAGCCGGCGATACAGCAACGTCAGAGATTCGGGCGTTCGCAGTTTCAAGACCGTCAGCCGATTTAGCTTCACTGATCGTGTTGAAAAACTTATCGTAAATATCCTGGTTGGTCAGCACTTCACGCTCTAGCGCATCAAGTTCAAATTTCTTAGAACCCAAGGATTGAATGCTTTGCTTACCAGATGCAAGTTTGGCTTCAATAGATGCAACGCGCTGACGTGCCAATTGATAGTTCTTGCCGATCGAACTAACCACTCGACGTACATGGCTTTGCATCGCTGTATTTAGTGTGTTGAGCTGTGATTTAGCATCAACTACGCGTGGGTGTTTTTCACCGTAGCGGTTTAATAACTCATCCAGCGCACGCTGAGCTGTGCCCAATTCGATCTGCGTTCGCTGAACAAGCGGGTCACTTTGTACGCCCGGCACCGTTTCTAACAGCTCTGGGTTGTTACGTAAAGACTGAACTTCTTGATAAATATCCCGTGCCGATGCCAAGTCGTTATTTGCTTGCGCAAGTTCTGCGGTATCAAGTAGTAATCGTTGTTCGTTCAAACGATTAACACTGCCATCTACGTCGACTAAACCGTTTGCTTCTTTGAACGAGATCAAACGCGATTTGGATTCTTCCAATGTGCCTTTCAGCGATGAAAGACGTTCGTTCAAGAAGGTTGACGCTTTGGCAGTTTTCTCAAGCTTGCCTTCCAGATAGCTGTTGATGTACTGCTCGCCGATAGTATTCGCAATACGAGCCGCAAGTTCTGGGCGATCTGATTCGTATGATATTTTTACTAATTTCGTTTTTCGAATTGGCGCAATTGTGACGCGCGACATAAACCTCGAAATGATAGCTTCTTGCTCATGGCTCAATTCTGGCTCGCCTGCCAGAGCAGGATTAGTGCTAGCGTCTGAAGGTAGAGAGGCAACATCAACCGGCTCGACAATTGACTCAGACCGCGGGAGTTGATCGCCTGAACCACCGAGTCCAAAGCCTGCTAAAAAATTGTTCACCTTGCCCATGAGGTCTTGAGGCACTTCTTCGGTATCGCCTAGCGCGCTACGTTGCGCGGCACGTTCTCTAGCTTGCGCATCTCTGGCGGCTACCGATAATTCGGGATCGTTCCACAGTCCAGCACTGTCAATAACCGCTCGAGCAAGTGTGCGAGATTGGAGCAATACGAATTGTGTTTGGTAGTAGTCTGTGTTTTGCGAATCGACGCCATAGAGCTCTTCTATGGTTGGCACATTTGCTTTTTGTTGTTCTATTAAAAGCGTTGATGTTGCGCGGTAGATTGGCGTGGCTGTGTAAGCGTAGTAAGCCGCCAATGCGGTAACCGCCGCCGTGAACAGCGCTATGGGCCACTTGTGCTTTCGAAGAATTCGAAGATAGTGTTGAAGATCTATCTGATCGAGAACAGATCGATTATCATCACGATCGAAATCGTCGGCGAAGTCGTCGTTATTATTATTGGCAGAAATCGCCATTAGAAAAACCCTTCTTTAATCGAAATAATGTCGCCTGGAGCGATCTTGGCTTGCATGTTTATTTTCTTTCTTTTCTGATCTTGACTCGACGCAGGAATAAGGTACATTTTGCGCGTTGACGCTCGATCAGTAAGACCACCGGCTAAAGCTATCGCACGATCAAGTGTTAAACCCGGTTGGTAAGGATAGCTACCAGGCGAGCGAACTTCACCATTGATAAAAAATGGACGGTATTGCGTGATGGTGACGTTTACTGATGGGTTAACCAAGTAACCGTCCTGCAGCATTCGGGTTATTTCTTTTTCAACTTCAACTGTGGATTTACCCGCGATCTGTAAATCGCCAAGGTAGGAATAGTTGATGACACCGCTGGCGCCAATTTGCGAGTCTAGCGTGAGATCAGGCTCATCAAAAACCTGAATTGAAATTTTGTCACCTTCACCAAGGAGGTACCCGGACTCGCTGACTTCATCGCCATGTGCGAACCCTACAATAAACATTGCAGCAGCTGCTGCGAGCAGCCGAAAGCCTTTGATAAACATTAGATTTATGCCCCTTAAGCGCAATTTACGCAAGAATACGCGAACTGGCTTCGCTTTTACCCTGCTGAGTTCTCAATTCGGGCGCTAAAAACCCAAAAAGGCCAGATATGCCTAAATGGTACACAAACACCGAAGTCCATCTCGTCAAAAATTGACAAACAATTGCCGCACAAAAACGGTCTTATTCCCAG
>CALHOU010000115.1 GCA_938035945.1 uncultured Granulosicoccaceae bacterium | reverse complement strand
GCAAAGTTGATCGGCACCGTGCACTGTAAATCTGCGTTGTCTCTGGTGAATAACTCGTGCTCTTTAACGCTTATGGCTACGTAAAGATCGCCCGGTGGACCACCGTTCTCGCCAATCTCACCCTCGCCAGAGAGGCGAATCTTGTCACCGGTATCAACACCTGCTGGAATTTTTACCGAAAGCTTTTTCTCTTTGTTCGAACGACCATGGCCTCGGCACTTTGGGCAAGGGTCAGTAATCACTTTTCCTTTACCACGGCAAGAAGGACACGTTTGTTGGACCGAGAAAAAACCCTGTTGCATGCGCACTTGACCCACACCATGGCAGGTTGGGCAATTACCCGGACTGGTTCCTCGTTTCGAGCCACTACCATCGCAGGCATCGCACGCCACCGAACTCGGTAGCTTGATTTCAGTGGTTACGCCTGCAACCGCTTCTTCGAGATTAATTTCAAGGTTGTACTGCAGGTCGTCGCCACGGTAAACCCGAGGACCGCCACCGCGGGATCGACCACCACCACCAAAAATATCCCCGAACACATCACCGAATATATCGTTGATATCAGCACCGCCGAAACCACCGGCTCCGCCACCGCCACCGGGTTGATTACTGACACCGGCATGGCCGAATTGATCGTAGGCTGCACGCTTTTGTGGATCTTTAAGAATTTCGAAAGCCTCTTTGGCTTCCTTGAATTTTTCGATCGCTTCCGTGTCGTCAGGATTTCTATCGGGGTGATACTTCATGGCAAGACGCCGATAAGCTTTCTTTAGATCGCCTTCGCTTGCATCTCGAGAGACGCCTAATACCTCGTAATAATCGCGCTCTGCCATGCTACTTATTCTTTACCTTGAGGAACTTCATAGTTCTAACACCCAAAAACGACAAATGAGCCAATCACCTATAGAGGTATGATTGGCCCATTAGTCATGTCGGTTTGTATCTTACGATGCTTTGTCGTCTTTGACTTCTTCAAACTCTGCATCAACCGCATCGTCTGCCGCAGCCGATGGGCCCGCATCATTATCGCCGCCAGCGCCACCATCATCAGGTGCACCTTCAGCTTGCTGCTGACTGTAAGCACGTTCGGCCAGCTTGCTAGTCACTTCAGTGAGGGCCGCCAACTTAGTATCGATCGCTTCCTTGTCATCGCCGCTAAGCACTGAGCGAAGATCTTCAACCTTTGCGTTTATGTCAGTACGCTCTGCTTCATCAATTTGATCCGCCAAGTCAGTCAGCGACTTTTCTGTAGCGTGAATCATTTGTTCAGCCTGGTTACGCGTATCAATTAATTCGCGCATCTTCGCATCTTCAGCAGCATGCGTTTCCGCATCGCTAACCATACGCTGAATCTCTTCATCAGATAAACCACTAGAGGCTTTAATCACAATCGACTGCACTTTGCCGGTCGCTTTGTCTTTGGCTGATACATTCATAATACCGTTGGCATCAATGTCGAAAGACACTTCAACCTGCGGAACACCACGAGGTGCTGGTGGAATGTCAGCTAAATCGAATCGACCAAGTGACTTATTACCATTGGCAATTTCACGCTCACCTTGCAACACGTGCACGGTTACCGCCGTTTGATTGTCATCAGCTGTTGAGAACACTTGCTGTGCTTTAGTCGGAATCGTTGTGTTCTTGTCGATCAACTTGGTCATCACACCACCAAGTGTTTCAATACCTAAAGACAACGGCGTTACATCCAATAGCAATACATCTTTAACCTGACCACCCAAAACACCGCCTTGGATAGATGCACCAATGGCAACCGCTTCATCAGGGTTCACATCTTTGCGTGGCTCTTTGCCGAAGAAGTCTTTAACCACTTCTTGCACTTTAGGCATACGCGTTTGACCACCAACCATGATCACATCATTGATGTCCGATGCACTTAGACCAGCATCTTTCAACGCGGTACGACATGGCTCGATAGTGCGCTGCACAAGATCATCAACCAATGACTCAAGCTTTGCACGGGTCACTTTAATGTTCAGGTGCTTCGGTCCTGTTGAATCAGCCGTGATGTACGGTAGATTGACATCAGTTTGCTGAGTACTTGATAGCTCGATCTTCGCTTTTTCGGCACCTTCTTTCAAACGCTGTAGCGCAAGTGGGTCGCTGTGTAGATCGATGCCACTTTCTTTCTTGAATTCATCGGCTAAGTAATCGATAAGACGATTATCAAAATCTTCACCACCTAAGAAAGTGTCGCCGTTAGTCGACAATACTTCGAACTGGTGCTCGCCATCAACTTCAGCAATTTCGATGATTGAAATATCAAACGTACCGCCGCCCAGATCATAGACAGCTATCTGTCCATTACCGCGTTGCTTGTCCATGCCATAAGCAAGGGCTGCCGCGGTTGGCTCATTGATGATTCGCTTTACATCTAAACCGGCAATGCGACCAGCGTCTTTAGTTGCTTGGCGCTGTGAATCATTAAAATAAGCAGGCACAGTGATAACCGCTTCACTAACCTCTTGGCCTAAGTATTCTTCCGCGGTTGCTTTCATTTTCATCAACACGCGGGCAGCCACTTCTGGCGGGGCCATCTTTTCACCAGCGGCCTCTACCCAAGCATCGCCATTGTCGGCTTTGATGATTTTGTAGGGAACCAGTTTGATATCTTTCTGCACGGCTTCTTCATCAAACCGGCGTCCGATTAGTCGCTTAACCGCATAAAGCGTGTTTTGAGGATTAGTGACGGCTTGGCGTTTCGCTGGCTGGCCAACAACCACTTCGCCGTCGTCGCTGAATGCAACGATAGACGGTGTGGTTCTGTCACCTTCCGAGTTCTCAATAACGCGTGGCTTACCGCCTTCCATAACCGCGACACACGAGTTCGTCGTGCCAAGGTCAATTCCAATGATGGTTCCCATACTATCTGCCTTTAACAAATTCTAAAATTAAAGAAGACCCTTCTATTAGGCATCTTCGTGTACTGACACTCAAACTGTGGCATCTAACAGCGAATTCAATAGTTTGAGGAACTTTTTCCGCTCCAAATGATCGATGCGTTGCATTCGTGACACAATTTAATGCAACCGTTGGTCCTATTTCGCAACCATTACCAGCGCGGGCCGGATCAGTCGGTCATTAAGTGTGTAACCTTTTTGCATGACACTAGCCACGGTATTGGGCTCTTTACCTTCCACTGGCGCCATCGACATGGCTTGATGAAACTCCGGGTCGAATTTTTCGTCAATGGGATTGATTTCAACAATATTATATTTTTCAAGGGCTTGCGCTAACATTTTCAAGGTAAGCTCAGACCCCTCAACGATTTTCATCGGCTCGGCATCTTCGGCGGACGCAGCAATCAAGCCCATTTCTAAACTGTCTTTAACGGGGAGCAGATCAAGTGCGATTTTCTCCAGGGCAAACTTGTGCGCCTTGGTGATGTCATTTTGCGCACGCTTGCGTTGATTTTCCATCTCGGCCTGCAAGCGAAGTAGCTGATCTTTGTAAGAGGCGACCTGAGCCTCAGCATCGCTGAGCCTGGTATTGAGCTGAGTCAGCTCATCACCGGCATCAGGGTCCACAGCCTCACCTTCGCTATCGAGAAAGTCGAGTGGATCTGAATCGGCTGGCTCGGTAGCATTTTGATCGATTTCTTCGCTGGCAGCCTGCGCACTGGCGGCACGATCAATATCATCCTCGACGGCTTCAGTGTTTTTTTCTGCAGCATCGACAGTTTCATCATTGGCGACTGGGGCTTCGCCAGCTTTCGTATCGTCGCCTGACGAATTGGCTTCAACCTTCTCGTTGGCGTCTTGATCAGCTTTTTTATTGACGTCATCTTCGGGCGTCATGTGTTCTCCAAATTCATGCAATTTAGCCCGCTCCAGGGCAGGCTAAGTAGTTTAGGCAATTGCGCAATTTTAAGCGAGTGAGCGTGCTTTCGTCTTAAGAGCCGACATAATAAGGCTTACGAACGCGAGTTCAAAGCGGCACTGAGTAATTTCGATGCTATGTCCACCACCGGAATGACTTGGTCGTAAGCCATTCGCTTCGGGCCAACCACACCCAACACACCGAGCACCTTTCCATCAGTCTCATAAGGGGCTGTAACCAGTGAGCACTCACCGAGTGCATCATAACCAGATTCTCGGCCAATAAAAATTTGCACGCCATCAGCAGACAAACATTGCTCCAACAGGTGATAAATATCGCGCTTGCTGTTGAACGCATCAAAGAGTTCTTTCAGCGTTTCCATGTTGCTTAAATCGGCATGCCGCATCAAATTAGTCTCGCCTGCAACGATCATATCGTTGTCATCGCCCTGCTTATCATCGCTAAATACTTCACCGGCGATATCGATCATGAACTGCATCGACTTACTCATTGCATCCCGGCTATGCTGCAGATCTTCGCGCAAACGATCACGTACTTCTTGTAAAGATTTACCCAGATATTCCGCATTGAGCTGCCGGGAATAGGCTTCGAGTTCATCTTTTTTGTATTCTCGATCAACATGAATAATGCGATTTTGCACTTCGCTGTCGTTCATGATGAGGATGGCCAGGATACGCCGATCAGACAAGGGTAAAAATTCGACTTGCTGTAGTGCCTTTCCCTCATGCTTGGGAACCGTGACCATACCAGCCATGCGGGTAAAACCTGAGAGATAGTTCGACGCTGTTTTAACTAAATTCTGCTCGCTCATTTTGGGGTCGAGGGCACTGCGAAATTCATTAACGGTTCTATCTTCGAGCTGACGTACTTCGAGCATGGTGTCGACAAACACACGCCATGCCTTGGATGTGGGAATACGCCCAGCTGATGTATGGGGAGATTTGAGCAGGCCCATTTGTTCAAGGTCGCCCATGACGTTTCGCACAGATGCGGCACTGATATCAATTCCGGGCATGCGCGATAGCGTGCGCGAACCGACGGGCTGACCATCAGCTATATAGTGATCGACCAGCAGCTTTAGGATGTGCTGCTCTCTTTCACTAAATTCTATGTCTATATTGCTTGTCATTGATTCTCAGAAGAAAAAGATCGATTCTCAGAAGAAAAAGATCTTCACAAAAAATAGATTCTTGTCGTACAGACGACAGGCCCGGATAACGATAAACTAGGGCTCACAGCCCTTATTTCAACCCATTTTTACACTATATGCCACGTAGACACACTCAGACAGTAAACGTTGGTCAAGTAGCCATTGGCGGCGCCGGCCCTATTGTAGTCCAGTCCATGACGAATACGGACACTGAAGACGCAATTCGTACTGCCGCCCAGATCGCTGATCTTGCCAGAGCTGGCTCGGAATTGGTCAGAATTACGGTCAACACGGTAGCCGCAGCACAAGCTGTTCCAGAGATTCGTGATCGACTGCTAAAAATGGACGTCGATGTGCCTCTGGTAGGCGACTTCCATTTTAACGGACACAAACTACTAGCGTCTGTGCCAGAGTGTGCCGAAGCCTTGGCAAAGTATCGCATCAACCCAGGCAACGTTGGGCGTGGCAGTAAACGCGATGAGCAATTCTCGCAAATGATCGAGATCGCCATCAAGAACAACAAGCCGGTGCGAATTGGGGCCAACTGGGGCAGCCTCGATCAAGATTTACTGGCCAGAATGCTCGATGAAAATGCAGCCTCGCCACACCCCAAACCACTCGATGCGATTAACCGCGAAGCTGTCATTACCTCGGCCCTCGAGAGTGCCGCACGCGCGGAAGAGCTCGGGCTGGGTAAAGATAAAATCATCATCTCGTGCAAGATGAGCCGCGTGCAAGACTTGGTGCAAGTCTATGAGACCTTAGCCAGTCGGTCAGACTACTGTTTGCACTTGGGTTTAACTGAGGCTGGCATGGGCTCAAAAGGCATTGTTGCTTCAACCGCTGCATTAGCGGTGCTTTTGCAACAAGGCATTGGCGATACCATACGCATTTCGTTAACACCTGAACCCAATGGTGATCGCACCCGTGAAGTTGTGGTTGGTCAGGAGATTTTACAAACCATGGGCTTGCGTTCATTCACACCCATGGTAACGGCCTGTCCGGGTTGCGGCCGGACCAGCAGTACCTACTTTCAAGTGCTCGCCGATCGCATTCAAGCCTACCTGCGCGACAGCATGCCCGACTGGAAAACTAAACACCCAGGTGTTGAAGATATGTCGGTCGCCGTTATGGGTTGCGTCGTAAACGGCCCTGGCGAAAGTAAACACGCGAACATTGGCATTAGCTTGCCTGGCACAGGTGAAACACCGATTGCACCGGTGTACGTTGATGGTGAAAAGTCAGTTACGCTCAAAGGCGATCACATTGCTGAAGAATTTCAAAGCATTGTGCAGACCTATGTTGAAACGCACTACCGCGCAAGCTAGCGTTTGGCGCAGGCATGTCTATATCTGCACGCTGGTTTGCGTTACCAGAGCCTGCCCATAGCGCCCATACTTCAAACAATTCAAGCACACCCGTTGTCGTTGTGGGTGCAGGGCTTGCCGGCGCACATTGCGCCTATGAACTAGCCCAACGCAACATCAAGGTTTTATTAATTGATGCCGGTCAGTCAATCGCAAATGGCGCATCAGGCAATGATGCCGGCATCGTCAAACCCTATGTGACTCGTGACCCGAGTCATATTAATCAGTTCTACCAATCCGCATTTAACTTTTTACTGCACCGGTTTGAGCAATATCCAGCTTTAGCTCAGGCCGCACAGTTCAATCAATGTGGTGTATTGCAACTCGTCGAGCACGCCTACCCCACAAACGCAAATTATGAGAGTTGCACAGCCGCTGATGCATCGAAGCTTGCAGGAATCAACTTAACAAGCCATGCCATACACTTTGCCAACGCCGGTTGGTTAAACCCGGCAAGCCTGTGCAATGCCTTGCTAGTGCATAAAAATATAGATGTGCAATTAGGTGTAAATGTAAAAAATGTAGAGAAGATAAACTCACGCTGGTGTTTATCAATTGTAAATATCAACGCAACAACAGGCAGTCAACGCGCTACTGAACAATTAGAGTGCGACACACTAATACTGGCTAATGGCGAGCAACTTAATCGATTCTCACAAACAAGCGATCTCGCTCTTACCGCTGCACGTGGCCAAACAAATCGCTTTGCGGTACCGGGAAAACAGAAACTAAAAAAGGTCATCAACGGTAAACACTATGTGATTCCTACGCAGAACAGTGTGGTTGTTGGTGCAAGCTTTATTCGCGACGATGAAACCAAACAACTCACCGATGCTGATCATGACCACAATGTGCAAGGCGCGTTGTCTCTTGTACCCGAATTAAGTTTCACACAAATAGCCACTAGTGGATTTTGCGCAACGCGCGCGACCACTCTCGATAGATTACCCATCGTTGGACCGGTACCGGATTTTGCCCGTTATCGATCAGACTACGCATTGATTAAAAACGGTCTACCACAAGAGCGATTTCCACTGCCAAGCTATCATCGTGGACTCTATGCCATTGGTGGTTTCGGGTCACGCGGCATAGTCAGCGCGCCTTACTGCGCAAATTTATTGGTAGACTACTTGCACCCCTCGCCGCTCCAGGAAGCATCCGAAATGGGCTCGGACGATTCACATTTATCGCAATGGTCAAGCCTGTTGCATCCAGCACGGTTTGTTATTCGGGAATTGAAACGCGCTACCAACTGATATACTAAGGCCATGACACAACCCCCAGACAGTGCTGATGCAAGGTTCGACTTCAACCAACACCGCTTGGAAGATTGGCAAGCATTGGCGACAACAAGTTTGCTTGGGAGATCACTGGCCTCATTGGCCCATACAACAGCGAATGGTTTAGGTGTAGAGCCTTTATATGTAGACCGTCCACAAGCACAAACAAATCTTGCACCGCAGCCATTACAACGTTGGGATAATCGTTTGTCGGTTATTGGCGAAAGTGCAAGCGCTCAAAACGCTGCGCTGCTCACAGGTTTAGGCGGTGGAATTAGTTCTGCGCAAATTCAGATTCACTCTGAAGAACTTCAAGCAGGCATTGGTATTGATCAACTTCCAGCCGTATTGGATGGCGTGCAGCTCGAGATCGTCCCGATTAGTTTTCATGCAGGCACCGGTTTTAAAAGCGCATTCGCCCAACTCGAAGACGTTTGGTCTGCACAAGGCGTAGCCGCAGACAAAGCAAGGGCATCGATCAATGCCGACCCCATTGGCACATTGGCACGAGCTGGCGCGCTAGCTAATGGGCTTGATGAATCACTGGCTGAACTGTGTGAGCTCTCGGAACGCGTTAGTCATGTTTATCCAAACACAAATACTGTTTGCGTTAACAGCGTGTACCACCACAACGCTGGCGCATCGTTAGTGCAAGAGCTGGTCGCGAGTTTGGCAACAGCCAGCGTGTACATGCAATCAATGATAAACAAAGGCTTGTCCCCGCAGCTAGCGCACAAGGCCATTGTTTTTCAAGTTGGCTGCGATGCCGACCTTCTGGCCAACGTGACTAAGCTACGCGCACTTAAAACGCTTTGGCTTCACGTGGCTGTCCACTTTGGTGTCGTAGAACCAACTCTGCAACTCGTTGCAGAAACTTCCCTGCGCATGCAGTCTACGTTAGAGCCCTGGGTAAATCACCTGCGTAACGTTAGTGCGGCAACGGCTGCCGCAATCGGTGGTGCAAACAGTATCGTCGTGCATCAGCACAACCGCGTGGACAATCAATATCTTGATGAAGAGATTTCTCTGGGCGCAAGAGTTGCCAGAAACATTCCCATCATTTTAAGCGAAGAATCCGCGATGACGTTTATTCATGACCCGATGGGCGGCTCCTACGCGGTGGAAAACATGACAAAACAACTGGTGGATAAAAGCTGGCAATCCTTAGTCGAGCTCGAACAAGCTGGTGGTCTTGTAAACGCGTTGCAGTCAGGTCAATGGCAAACGCAAATAGCCCAAACACAAATGCAACGCGTAGAGCGATTAGCTACAGAACAAGACATACAAGTTGCCGTTAATCGATATACAAACACAAAAACGAGCACTGTTCAGCAAACAGATGCGACTCAAGCCGATACTAAAGCGTTGCACCCGGTCCGTGAAGCCATTGCATTTGAGGGCACATCATGAGCGGCAACTTTAAATTCAGTGCAATCAATGCTCCCACTCATGCACAGACCAACTTTGATGCCACTACGCCAAATCCGGTTGCAAACACGCCCGAGCTCATCACATTAAAACGACTCTACAATGCGCACGACCTTGAGCGCGTTGAATATACCCCAAGCTATCCTGGCTTAGCCCCGTTTACACGCGGGCCTTATCCAACCATGTATGTCAGTAAGCCATGGACAGTTAGGCAATACGCAGGCTTTTCAACAGCAAAAGAGAGTAATGCGTTTTATCGGCGCAACCTAGCCGCCGGGCAAAAAGGCTTATCAGTGGCATTCGACTTACCTACACACAGGGGCTACGATTCTGATCACCCACGCGTTGCCGGTGATGTTGGCATGGCAGGCGTGGCTATCGACTCTATCCTAGATATGCAAACCCTTTTCGACGGTATCCCGCTGGATAAAATGAGCGTGTCGATGACAATGAACGGTGCGGTGTTACCAATCTTGGCTTTGTATATCGTTGCGGCCGAAGAGCAAGGCGTACCAGCGGAAAAACTCAGCGGTACGATTCAAAACGACATATTGAAAGAATTCATGGTGCGCAATACCTACATCTACCCACCTGCTCCTTCTATGCGCATAGTGGCCGATATTTTTAAATACACATCCAAACACATGCCGCTGTATAACAGCATCAGTATTTCTGGCTATCACATGCAAGAAGCCGGCGCTACAGCCGATCTGGAACTCGCCTATACCTTGGCTGACGGCGTTGAATATATTCGCACAGGTATAGCTGCTGGAATGCAAGTAGACGACTTTGCTCCTCGCTTGTCATTCTTCTGGGCGATTGGCATGAACCACTATATGGAAATTGCCAAATTGCGTGCTGCGCGCTTGTTATGGGCAAAGCTGGTCAAACAATTTAACCCGAACAATCCTCGCTCAATGAGCTTGAGAACGCACTGCCAAACCTCTGGATGGAGCTTGACCGCACAAGATGTTTATAACAACGTTACCCGTACGTGTGTGGAAGCGATGTCGGCGGTTAATGGTCACACACAATCATTGCACACGAACGCGTTTGATGAAGCACTGGCCTTACCATCCGACGCATCAGCTGCGATTGCACGAAACACCCAACTGTTTTTACAACACGAAGCGGGCAGTTGTCACACAGCCGACCCTTGGGGAGGTAGCTACTTTATGGAAACACTAACACGCGAGTTAGCCGATAAAGCATGGCAACACATTCAAGAAGTTGAAGCCGAAGGCGGTATGGCCAAAGCCATTGAAGCTGGCATACCAAAACTTCGGATTGAAGAAGCTGCTGCTAGAACACAAGCAAATATAGACTCAGGAACACAAACCGTGGTTGGGGTTAATCGCTATCAACTCGACGATGAAACGCCGGTCGATGTGCTGCAAGTGGATAACGCTACCGTGCTGGCGGAGCAAATCGAAAAGCTAACTCACTTAAAGGCCAATCGTGATACGGATGCTCACGCAAAAGCAATCGATGCACTAGCCGCTGCCGCACGCGGCTCAGACGGCAACCTACTTGAACTTGCGATTAATGCTGCGCGTGCTCGGGCAACAGTGGGTGAAATTAGCGCAGCCCTAGAGCAAACTTATGGCCGGCACGTGGCGAAAATACAGAAAATAAAAGGTGTGTACCGTGATGCGATGGGCAACCACACGGGCGTACCAGATGTGCAATCCAAAATCGAAAACTTCACCGAACAATCGGGGCGCCGCCCACGCGTGCTGCTTGCAAAAATGGGCCAAGACGGACACGACCGAGGTCAAAAGGTTATTGCCTCTGCATTTGCGGACTTAGGCTATGAAGTGGATATTGGCGCACTGTTTCAAACACCGGAAGAAGTAGCAGATCTAGCCGTAAAAAATGATGTGCATATAGTAGGCGCAAGCTCCCTCGCTGCCGGCCATCTAACGATGGTACCTCAACTTCAACAAGCCCTGCGTGAGCGCGGTCGTGAGGATATTCTTATCGTTGTTGGCGGCGTGGTACCACCGCAAGACATTAATGAGTTGCATAGCGCTGGGGCAACAGCCGTGTTCCCGCCTGGTACGGTCGTGGTGGACGCTGCCGATAAGCTCATTGAAACACTGCTGGCAAATTTACCCCCTCAAATCTAAAAACCGCACCAGCACAACCACTTTTACATCCCAACAACATGAGCGAAATCCATTTTCCAAAAGTGGAAAATTGTGGCTTACCATTCCCACTTCTCAATTCGTACACATATAACCTGAAAAGAATTTTCCAACCGCCGTTACCCAATTGTTGCAGAACGATAATTACATTGGGCATATAGACTTCCGGCATGTCAGATATCGATCACAAAAATATCACTCAAGAAATATCAGACGTGGTCGGACTGCGCGCTCAAATTAGTACGCTTGAATCTCAGTACGCGACCTTAAAAAACCACAGTAGTCAGCTCACTGAACTCAGTGATACGGCTGCCGACATGATGAGCCAAGGCTCACTCGACACACTGCTACAGTTCATCGCTAATGAAATTGTTCGGCTGACCAATGCAAATGGTGCCTACTTACACATGGTGCATGAAACAGGCGACTACCTTCACGTTATCGCCGCGTGCGGTGCACTCGAAAAACAATTAATGGGAAACACGCGTAAACGCGGAGCAGGCTTATCTGCTGCAGCGTGGGAGCGCGGCACTTATCAGTACACGAATAACTACAACCAGCACGGCGACCGTGTGGTTGAGTTTCCAGAGGAGCTTAAAGCCGTCGCTGTGCCTCTGATTTTTTCTGGCCAAATTTCAGGCGTTGCGTTTGTGACGTCATCGATTACAGAAGATCTACTTTCACAAGTATCTCTACTTCAAGAGATTGCGAAGATCGCGGCTTTATCCATCTACTACACCGAACAACTCGAATCGCAAGCGCATGAGCTTCAACGCATAAAGGCCTTGAGTATATTGGGAAATAATCTTTATCAAGCTACCGGTTATGAGTCGATTCTTGACGCTGTGTGTAACCATTTGTTTACCATTTTCGATCTCGACAGAGTAACCATTTTCCGCGGCTCTCGAAGCGATGGCAAGCTGCATACGTTTAGCGATCGTCGAAACGTTAAAGGGATTATTCAGCACCACGAATTGGATGATTCAACACTGTGCGAAAAAAGCATCAGTTACTGGTGCTATAAACATGCGCAATTTGCACAAATAGATCGCCATATCGAAGACCCACGTGAATCAGCACAAGTGCACGCGTATCGACGGGAACATGAATTAGGTAGCACGATGTGCATTCCGGTCAGTTATAACGAACGCCCATGGGGTGTGGCAGTCGTTGCAAAAAGTATCCACAAACGAAATTTTGATGAAAGCGATGCAACCGCTTTTCATGCCGTTGCCAGCCAAGTATCCACGGCGTTGCAACGCAACAATTTGTTAGCCAAAGTGAAACATCAGGCTTACCACGATAGCCTTACCGGCCTGCCCAATCGCCGAAGTTTCGAAGAACAATTTTCAAAATGCGTAAAAAATGGCGATAATAAAGAATACGCGGTTTTATTTTGCGATCTAGACGGTTTTAAAACGGTTAACGATTCTCATGGGCATGGCGTTGGCGATAAAGTCATTAACGTGTGTGCAGCGCGAATGGTTAATTGCATTCGAGACAGTGATTATTTGGCCAGAATGGGCGGTGATGAATTTGCCGTGCTCGTTAATCTGATGGATTTTGAACACGATATCGATATCTTGGCAAAACGTTTTGTGGCTGCGATTAGTGAACCCATTAGTGTAGATGGCTTGCGCATTAACATAGGCCTGAGTGTTGGCATCAGTTTTTACCCCAAAGATGGTGAGACTTTTTCTGAATTACTCAACCATGCAGATGTCGCCATGTACCAAGCCAAGCATGCTGGTAAAGGAAAAATCCTGCACTTCAATAAAAAGGACTTTGATGAGATTCGTGCCAAGAACGAACTTCGAGCTTCAATGCGCGGGTCATTGCAACGCAATGAGTTCGAATTGTGGTACCAACCTCAAGTTGCTTGGCAGACAGGAAAGGTTGTTGGCGTGGAAGCATTGGTACGATGGAACCATCCACAAAATGGCTTTATATCTCCATTCGAATTTATTCCTATCGCAGAAGAATCAGGATTTATCGACCCCCTGGGCTTGTGGATCATGGAAGAGGCCGTATCGGCATTGAAAGCATGGAAACTATACGATAACCACGAGTTCTGCATGGGAGTTAATATCGCGCCACCACAGTTTATTGACCCAGAATTCTCATCAAATGTGCTCAGCATTCTGGAACAACACAACATTAGCCCCACGCAATTAAAAGTTGAAATTACTGAAAGCTTTATCATGAGTGAACGCGAGAGCGTGGTAAGGCATTTGAAGCAACTACGCGAACAAGGGGTTGTGGTTGCAATTGACGACTTTGGTACTGGGTATTCTTCACTGAGTTACTTGCAAGACCTGCCACTGGACGTGTTAAAGATTGATCGCGCATTTGTTAATGCCTTGAATCAGGATAACTATAAGACGTCAATCGCTGCCAGTATTATCGCACTCGCCAATAGTCTTGGATTAAGTACGATTACTGAAGGGGTAGAAAGCGACGAGCAACTTGAATTTATCAAGCAACTCGGTTCAGACGTAATTCAGGGTTATTATTTTTCGAAGCCTGTTCCCGCAAGCGAGCTGCTTAGCACGATTGCGTCGATTGAAACCGGTGGGGAAGACATGAAAATAAAAGTAGCTTAACGAAACGTCCCTGCCCCATACCAGCGTTTGAAGTTTCCTAATTCACCCGTCTCTTGAGTGAACGTGAAAGCGTATTGCAACCAGACTTTTTTATATCCTGGGCGCTGAAAAACGAATCCTGCGATGTACCAAGGTTCGTCGACGGGCACGCCTGAACCCATCCATACAACATCGTTGGTCCAAACATAGCCGCTGTCTGTCATGTTGGCCATATCCAGCATGACGCCTGGCTTCGACATTACTTGGCGCTTGATATACCAGCGTAGCTCATCCGACAAGGAATCACTGCTTGTAGGGTCAGTAGCGCTGATGTCCACTGATTCTGGAACAGTATCTGAGGCGTGCAAAAGCGGTGTAATCCAAAAGGATGTTATCAGCCCAAAAAGCAATATACGCGGTAGGAAAATACGGCTCGCAACTGACATAAAATGCTCCACTAATAACTCGGCTTCCCCCACCCTAGGACGCCCACCCCAGGAAGCCCGATTCAGGGTTCATAGGTAAGCTAACAAAACAGCGCGGTGGAATCAATTCCAATGCTAATGCAAAGCATTGCCGAGGCGGAGAGATTAATGCACAGTCGGCTTTTCTGAATACTCTTGAACAAGCACCCAAGGCGCTGTCACAACACACCAGAAATCGGGCTCACGGGCACTCCAATCCCGAGCATCATCGTCGGATGCGCGGGCGACAGACTTATCGCTAAGCCAAGACCGCATAAGTTCGGTATCGTCTCTCGCCATAGCATCGGCAACTTCAACCAAGTCCCGGCCTTCAACAACCTTAATAACCACACCTCTGGCAAAGTGACGGACGAGATCGCTCCATGCGATAACGCCCGTTTCAAGATTTAGTTTCTCTTGATTAGCCATAGATCAAGAAGGCTGCATCTCGGCAATAAACTGATTAGAACGCTCGATAGAACGATTCATTTGCTCAATCAAGTTTTCGATGTCTCCTTCAAGGTTTTGAAACGTATTCTTTAGCGAACCCACAGCCTGTGCATTCAGGTTGTGCTTTAAGAACAACACGTTGTCACGAAAGGTTTTCAGTACCGGTTCCATGCTACGTTCAGCCGCTTGCATTGTGGCCAGCATTTCCTTATAGCGAGCCTGCGTGTCGCGCAATTGATTTTGGCTGTTATTGCGCAAATTAGGATCTGAATACTCTTTAATTTCAGATGCCCATTCAGCAAACAGATCGTTTGCTACACGTTCAACATCATCGATTTCTTCCGAAACCTCTTCAGCTGCATCTTTGCTGTCGTCGTACTCATCGCTTAACCGATCGTATGCTTTCTTTAACCCAGTCTCTTCAATTTCAACCACCGAGCCAAACTGCTCAAGAGCATCTTTAAATTGCTCTTGAGCATCCTTTTGCGCATCTCTGGCATCTTCTACATTGCCAACCAATATGTCACGTTTGTGAATACCGATTTTTTCCAAAGACTTATATTTCACGGTACTGCATGAAGACAAAAGTGCAAACGAAATACTGGCGATTACAAGCTTGTTTCGTATCATCTATCTATAGCTCTAAAGTTATATTGACCTAAGTTGCTTTGAACTTAGCCGTTATCGCAAATGTGGATTTGCCGTGCGCCGTACGAGCTCGTCCCACAATTCGACATTGCAATTACCCGCTTCCACGTGACCTTTTAAATAGCCATCGCTAAGTTCATCAACGCGACCAAGTTGGCAACGGGTTTCCATTGCTTTCCAACGTCGCGCATCACACGCATTCTTCTCAACAAACTGTTGAACACAGGTTAATCCAGCAATGAGATCGTCAGACTTCGAACTGTTTGACTGATTTGGCTGGGCAACAAAATTACTGTTGTTGGAATTTCTTGGAATAGGCTCAATCACAATCGATGAAATTTTATCGTTCATATCATCGTTGTCCAGGCAGTCGTCATCGCTTGTAACGACCATGCTTCTCTGGTTGAAAGCCGGACCAGCATAAACAACTGCACGGTATCCAGCCGCGAGCTTGATAGAAGATATCGAATCATCATCAATCGCTGCCGCTCGAAGTGCTTGAGCGTTGTGCTTACCCACAGGTAGCTCTGCACTGCCGCCGCGATAATTACAGTGCGCATAAAAAGTGGCAACAGGCTTGGCTTTACTGGCGCTAGCTGCACCAGTTTGACTAACAACGACCGACGAGATTGCTTTGGCATACTGACCAACCAAGCACGGATTGTTTGTCGCTAGCACACCTGAGCCACCGCGCTGAAAGTCGTTGAGAAACAATTCGACTTGATAACCATCGGCAACTTGAATTGCTGCAATGCTGTTATCGGCAATACCCAACTGGTTTAGTTGAGCGTTGTTGTATTCGCCCACCTTCAATGTCGCTGACTTACCACGATAGTTACATTGATTGAAAACCTTGACGCCAGCCGCCGCGGCCGCAGCAGTCGGCGCAGCTACGGTTGCTGTACCTTGGCCAGAAATTGAGATTGAAGTAATGCGATTGGCAAAATCACCTTGGTCCAAACACGCGATATCGCCAGTAGCAGAAGCGGATGCGCCACGCAGAAAGTCATTGTCGAATACGGTGGCAGTCATGCCTTTTGGCACTTTTAAAGCCGATATTTCATTGTTACCAATACCAAACTTCTTTAACTGCGCAAGGTTGTAATCACCCTCTGCCAATTGTGCAGATAACCCACCATAGTTGCAGTCGGTGTAGATCGTAACTTT
Source organism: uncultured Granulosicoccaceae bacterium (assembly GCA_938035945.1). GTDB lineage: Bacteria > Pseudomonadota > Gammaproteobacteria > Granulosicoccales > Granulosicoccaceae > Granulosicoccus. The sequence goes on along the minus strand of CALHOU010000115.1, from coordinate 12,962 downwards.
ACCGGTCGATGCTGCTGGTTTCTTCGGCGCTAAGGTCGCGTTCCCAAACGTGGTGGATGCAGCGTTACCAAATTCAGCCTGTGTGGCAACAATAGTGACCGAACTGACGATGTTACTAAAACCATTGTTATCCAAACAAGAATCATTGGATTTTAGGTTGCCGAAACGACCTTTAAATCCATCATTCTCATAAAGTGTAACGCGAAAACCTTCGGGTACTTTGACAGAAGCGATAGCATCTTCCGGAATCCCTCGTTTGGCCAGATCTGCAGCTGTGTATTCACCAGCGTCTAGAACCACACTAGGCCCTTTGTAATCACACTGGCCGTAAAAAGTTACATCAGCAAACGCCGAGAATGGCAAAAGCAACAATAGTCCTATTATTTTTCTCATTACAATCTCCAAGTAAATCTATTTAATGGCTCTCTATCAGTTTTAGGCTAATGCCCGATGAACCATTCATCGGGCAGAACCATTTCCTAGTGTTTTTCTTATGTATATAACTGAGGAACGTTAAGTTGCCCGTGTATTTGATTACTCGCCTGCTCTGAAATACCAAAGCCTTTTGCGAGCGCGTCCAGGTAATCGGCTTCGGCTTTCGAATCCAAGTTAACGGTCATTAAAGAGAGCACATAAACTTGTTGTTCCATGCCGCGAGGAACACTACGAACGAATCCATCTATGTCCAATGGTGCTTGCATTTCTGCACGAATAAAGGCCGCTTCATCAGGACCAATATCACCAAGCTTACCAACGATGTTATCTTGCTCTTGCGCATCAACAGTTCCATCGGCCTTGGCCGCGTTTACCATGGCCCGAATAAGTAGGGCCGCGTGATCTGTTTGCTCAGCTGTTGGGGCTGGTATTGGTTGCGCGCCCGGCGCTTGTTGGCCCAGGGCATTTCCAAGCAGTGCGCCCATGTCACCGGCTTTTCCAGCAGTACCGCCGGCTTGTTGTTGAGCTCCGCCACCTAACAAAGCGCCCAGTAGCCCACCTGCGCCACCTGCTTGTCCACCTTGTTGGTTTTGCAGTTTGCCAAGTAAATCACCGAGCCCTCCTGCACCACCCGCACCGCCGGCACTCCCACCAGCAAGCCCGCCTAAAAGATCAGCAAGACCACCACCGCCTTGTGCTCCACCACCGAGCAAAGAGCCGAGTCCACCAGCACCTGCACCACCTTTCGACAAAGCGCCACTTAAAATCATTTTTCCCAGCGTACCAACTAAATTCATGTCACAACTCACTCTGTTAAGAACACCAAATTCTAACATGCACTGTAATAGCGCCACTTCTAAATCAGAAAAGTGCTTAACAAATGTTACTCTTGGGTCAGTAAATTCACCGCAGCATGAAAGAGTTGACAGTTGTTATGAAAATTGAATCATTCATCCGTACGATACCGGATTACCCAAAAAAGGGAATTCAATTTCGCGATGTCAGCACTTTGTTTCAGGACCCGCGCGGTTTTCGCATGGCTATCGATATGTTGCTCCATCCTTATGCAGGGCAACCGATCGATAAAGTCGCCGCCTTAGAAGCGCGGGGATTTATCCTCGGAGGTGCAATTGCGCATCAATTGTCAGTCGGGTTTGTGCCTATTCGCAAACAAGGTAAGTTACCTTTTGAAACCATGCAAGAGGATTACACCCTAGAGTACGGTGAGGCGACGATGGAAATGCACACCGATGCCATTAAAACCGGTGAACGTATTCTGCTGGTTGATGATCTTATCGCCACCGGCGGTACGTGCGAAGCTGGCATTAAATTGCTTAAACGCGCAAAAGCAGACATCGTGGGCTGCGCCTTCGTGATCGACCTACCCGCCCTAGGTGGTAGAAAATTGATCGAGTCACTCGGGGTCGACGTGCATAGCTTGTGTGAATTCGACGGCGACTAGTCCTCTCTATAGCGTCGTGCAACATTCACAGCGGCGCGAACAGCACGAACCACATCTGCTTCAAGCTTGACTTGAGACTGAGCCGGTTCATCAGCCGTAATTCCACCCATGCTGTTTGGACGCTCAGGACCAACCCTTAGCAATTGTCGGATTTTTTCGAGTGTACGCTCACCAATGCCTTTTACCTTGATTAATTCGTCTAGTGAATTAAATGGCCCATGCATTTCTCGATACAGAACAATGGCTTTGGCCTTGGCTGGACCGATGCCTGGCAGTTTATCTGCCAACATGGCCGGGGCTGCCTGATTGATATCGAGTAGCGGTTCAGCGGCGTGCACAACTCGGCTGCTGAATGCACTCAGCGCAATCGCACAAGTGAGGATAAGTGAGTGAAAAAAGAGAAAACGACAATGGCAATACATAATTGAACCTCCTTGTTCAATGTAGTGTTGTTTATTCGCACATCCTGTGCGAACGATCAGTCTAGCGCGTTAGTCAACGAAATTTCAAGTACTCGGTAATGGCAACGCAGATTCACCATTTTTTGAGCGCGCATAACGCATGACCATGAAAATAGATAATTGCGTACCGAAGATCAAAGACGCCATCCATAAATGCAGTGGTTGTGCAAAGATGGGCAAGTTCAATCGATCCATTGACATTCCCATAACGATAGTGCCGATCAACAAAAAACCGAGAAAAATATTTAAGCGGTGCAACACCGCTGACTGGGTATCACGCAAAACTTGCATGATTAACCAACCGTTGAGCAGCACCAAGGCGATGGCAAAGTATTTATGTACATCAAATATTAGTGATAGGTTGTCTATCCATAAATGGCGGTTCACATAGTTACTTTGTTTGGCAATCAGATCAATGCCTTCACGCACTTGTGTGCCCAACACCAACTGCAACAAGCCCAATACCATTGCAAGCACGATCAACGGATAAACCGATTTAGATAAGCCCGATACGTCCAGTTTTTGCAAGCGTGGTCGTGCCGAGCGAATAATTGCGGCAATAACTAAACCGACAATCACTTGCGCTAAAATCATATGCAAGGTTATGAGCCCTGGATTTAAATTGCTGGCCACAACCCGCGACCCCAACCAGCCCTGTATACCCACTAATATAAAACCGGCGAACGCAAGCTGCGTGACCATGGCATCGTGTTTGCGAAACGGCAAAGAAAATAACAAAGTGAGTAATATCGTGAACCCGGTAAACACCCCTAGCAAACGATTTAGATATTCCGTCCATGTTTTGCGTACGTTAAATGTGGTGTCTTTGTATCCACGATCAGCATAGATTTGCTGGTAATCAGCGGGGAGTTGAGACTCGCTTGTCGGCGGAATCCACTGCCCAAAACACTGTGGCCAATCAGGGCAGCCCATCCCGGCACCCGTGGCGCGCACAATGCCACCCACGAGAATTAGCGCGTAAATGGTGGCAATGGTGCCCGCGGCCAGCAGCCAAAAGCGGCGAATTTTCAAACTATTAGACATTGTTCGCGAATACGGAAAATGTTATCAACCATTTTACGGGATTTAGCCAGATTTAGACGTATAGTTCGCGCAATGCGTGAACTTTTTGAGCACGGCCTGACTAATACTGTATGCGACTCAACAGAGTAAAAATTTTTCGAACGGCTGCCCTGTTAATTGGCCTTGCCTCGAGCGCCCTAGCCAGCGCCAATTTGGCTAAGACCAGCCATGACCCAGCAGCGGCCTTTCCGGACGCATCTTTGGGCGCTTGGCAGGAAGAGTCTTTTGTCGGGCATACCGAATACGAACTATTGGCCCAAGATGGCAAAAACGTATTAAAAGCCACAGCCAATAACAGCGCCTCTGTTCTTTACAAAAAAGATGTCATCGATTTGACTCAAACGCCTTGGCTTAATTGGTCATGGAAAATTACCTCAACCTATTTAGATATCGATGAGCGGACCAAGAGCGGAGACGACTTCCCTGCCCGATTGTATGTCACAGCTAAAACGGGACCGTTACCGTGGCAAACCATAGCCATCAACTACGTTTGGTCATCGCACATGCCCTTAGATTCGGTTTGGCCAAACCCTTATACAGACAAGTCGATCATGGTTTCGGTGCAAAGCGGTGAGCAACTAGCTGGAGAATGGGTAAGCCAACGACGCAATATTGCACAAGACTTCAAACGACTTTTTGATGTTGATGTGAAAAGTTTATCTGGCTATGCGCTCATGGTCGATGGCGACAATTCAGCACAATCCAGCACCGCCTACTTCGGCAATATCGATTTTCAGGTCGATTGATCTGCTTGGGATTAGAGTCCGGTCAGATGAGAACCGGTGCGCAGCCCCAAACACTTAAAAGTAACAATTTGACAGCCCGCACGCGAGCCTCGGCGCAATTTGCCGATAACCTCAATATGCTATCGTCTTATTGCGACATTGGTCACTTTTCGTATATTCCTGAAATCCGGTGTCTCCGACTGCGATTTAGTTAAGAGCCAGAAATGAACCCGCTTAGTAGCGATGCCAAAAACTTAAAAGCGTTGAAAAAGCTGCCCTTGGTCCAATCCATGGATTCGCAGCGTTGGGACACTCTGACCCCAAATATCAGCTTCGTTGAGATAGCGGAAGGTGAAACTCTTTTTAGTGAAGGTAGTAAGAGTGATAACTTGTTCATTGTTCTCGACGGTGAATTACAGCTTCACTTATCGAGTTCATCATCAAACATAATTTTTTATCTGCACTCGCGTGGCACTGGGGATACCGCAGGCGATTTTGCCGCGCTAAACGGCGGCACTCATTTGGTCACTGCTATCGCCGCAAAAAAAACCCGGCTAGCACGATTTCCGCGCGTGGCTTTTGAATTATTAGCGGATATAAACCCAACCGTTCTTGCACATGTGTACGACACCGCGGCTGAATTATCGCGGCGCGTGATGTTGGCTAAAGTTTTTCTGAGCATGTTCGGCGATATCAGTACCAGCAGCATGAACCAGCTGCTCGATAGCACCGAAATACGTCACTATAAAAGTGGCGAAGTACTCATCCATGAAGGCGATGAAGCTGACGGATTACATATTGTTGTATCGGGTCGACTTCAAGTCGAGACCGCAACGGAAGATAACAGCACGATTGTGTTAGCTGAAGTACGCGCGCCAGAAACGGTTGGCGAACTTGCATTGCTGACTGATTCGGCGCGCAGTGCCACGGTCTATGCAACCAGAGAATCAACCGTTGCATTTTTAAACAAAGCCCTGTTCGAGAAGCTTATTGCACAACAGCCCGATATGTTAATGCCTTTGTCCAAGTTAATCGTTCAACGGCATGTAGAAAAAACCAAACGATCTAAGCACGCCTCCAAAGAACAAACTATAGCGATCATACCACTCGACCGGCGATTACCACTTCGACGATTTTTACAACAATTAAAACGTGAAATGCGCAAAGTCGGAAACCCGCTACTGCTAGATGCACGCGCCTTCGACACTTTGTATGGAAAAAAAGGCGTTGCACAAACAGATTTTTCTGACGTGTTTAATTCGGCTGTGGCTGAATGGCTCGACGATAAAGAAAACAGTTTCCAGGAAGTACTTTATCTTACCGACCCCACGCTTTCATCATGGACAAAGCGGTGTATAAACCGCGCTGATCGAATCATTTTACTGGCCGATGCAGACAAAGAAAATTCTTCTAAGTTACGCGAGATCGAACATGATTTGCGAAACATATTAAAGAACGCTCGTTACCACCGTAATGTTGATTTGGTTTTGTTACACGCCAACACTACTGAGCAACCATCACACACGGCTCGGTGGCTACGTAGAAGAGAAATTAACGCCTACCACCATATTCGAATGGACGACTCGGGCCATATGGCCAGATTGGCTCGCCGAATTTGTGGTTGCGCGCGCGGTATCGTTTTTAGTGGTGGCGGTGCTCGTGGCTATGCACACCTCGGCGTTCAAAAAGTCATTGAAGAAGAAGGCATCAATATTGACTATATTGGCGGTTCAAGCATGGGCGGTTTACTTGGCGCTTCTATGGCAATGGGGTATGACACCAAAACAATTGAAAGTCTTTCAGCTGTGTTCGCGAACAAACGAGCCTTGTTTGACTACACCTTGCCACTGGCGTCGCTTTTAAAGTCTGGCAAGCTGACTCGTTTTTGCCATGAAGTTTATGGTGACACACGCATTGAGGACTTATGGACGCCATTCTTTTGCGTGTCATCCAATTTGGCTGACGGCAAAGAAGTGATTCATGATCGCGGCCCGCTATGGCGTATTGTTCGTAGCACCATTTCTCTGCCAGGTATCTTCTCGCCGGTTCCAACACCATCTGGTCAATTACTCATAGACGGTGCTGTATTAAACACATTTCCCGTTGACATCATGCAAGCACAACTTGGAGGTCGCGGCAATATTATTGGCGTAAACGTAAGTCAGATTGTTGAAATGCGCGAATATTATAATTACGGAACATCGTTATCAGGTTGGCACACACTGGCTTCTCGCTTAAATCCATTCGCCAAAAGCATCCGTATCCCGCGCTTGGTTGAAACGCTATTACGATCAACCGATATTAAAAGCATTGTCAGACTCAATGAAACAAAAGCCATGCTCGATATTCTGATTGAACCCGACGTTAGTGAAATTCCACTTATGGAATTTAAATCATACAAACGGATTAGCGATATCGGTTACGAGGCTGCTGTAAAGGTTCTTGTTGAGCACGGTATAGTTGATGCAAATAAGCTTACCGAGATGCAAGGGGAATCAGTCCTTGAATCGTCTAAGCTTGACTGGAAAACAAAACAGCTACACAGTTGATTCACAATTCGTGCTGGTGTTTCAACAGCTAACCCGTATATCTACCGTTTTCGAACACAATAGTTTGCAGTTTCTCTACAAATTGTTAATCATTTGTGAATGTGAGTGCCGTTAAGGCTTAGTTTGTTGCGCGTTACACCCGCGCACATTAGTATTAACGCTTAACAACGGAACCCGCGTAGAACCTTGTATTAACGCCAGGCTCTAACGCAAACAAGTATCGTAATTTTAACGGAGGTATCATGTCTAAGTTCGACGAAGCAATAACCGACTGTAAAGCCCAACTATCGAGCATCAATGTTGAATGTGACGATAAGCTCCTTTCTGCAGTTGCTAAAGGATTAGGTCCTTCACTGTATAACCGAGACGCCAATTTAGTGGCTGCGGCTGATAAAACGGAATTGGATAATGTTAAAACCCGGTTTATCAGTAGAAAACTTGGCGTAGAAGGCCCTGACGCTGATGCTGCAATACAACATGCAATCGATACGATTGGCGCAAGCAATCGACAGAAACTTCGCCCAGTGTTCTACTATTTGATAGTTAAGCATCTGAATAAAGAGTCTATCTACGATAAATAGCTCGAATCGTAAGTTAGATAGTAAAGCCCCACTGGTTGGGGCTTTTTTGTGGGCTCTGCAATCTACCCAACTGATACAGATTAGCAGTGAATTGATCTAGTTACCGAACAGCAGTTTGAAAGGCGTGTTAAACAGCGCTAGCAATAAAGTTAGGCTTGAAAACACCATTCTGTGCTTCTATCGTTTGATCGAATCGACGCAGCACTTGTTCTTTTCTTAATGCCAAAGCTGACAACTTATCGGTGGTGTCGAGTTGCAGCTCTTGTCGAACTGCGTGGCGGCGAAGTGCGCTGGCGCGATAAGCGACAAAATTGGATTCGTCTCGTGGTGAATCGCTGGTGGCATCTTTTCCATACAAGGTGGAGTGTGCAATACACTCGAGAACACCTTTGTCTACCGAATCGACAAGATTTTCATCATTTAGTAAGTCCACTAAAACGCGAGATTGAAATTGTTCTTCGTTAACGTTCGGATCGAAAAACAAACTAATAAGCGTATCGCGCTGTACAGAATCGAGGGCATACTCGTGTGCAACGATAGCCAGGTTTTGGGTGACGTATAAATCCAAATACATCATCGTTGTATCAAGTAAAGCCATGCCAGCACGCAGTCGAACATTGTTCACTGAATGTGGACGCCGATAATATTTTGGATCGATCTGGCTGGCCTTCAATTCAAGTAGCAATCGTTCCATCAGCGGATACACAATCGCACCGCGAACGCGCTCTGCCCAATAAATTCTTGCCCCGCTGTTTCGCCAGTGCCCGGTCATAAGTTCAGGGTCGCGTATGCCCTCTTCCAACGACACAACCGTATCTAGCAGTTTGATTACAATGCCAGAAAGCGTATAAGGCAAATTCGCCTCAGTCGGTTTTAATTTCGTTCGCGTAAAACTGCTGAAGTCGTATTGCTCTTGCGGCTGCATTAAGTGTGGATGGCTTAGCGTTATCGCTGCTTTGTTAATGCCATCGGTGTGAAGGTTTGAATCAGTAAGTTCTGACACCATCGCCGCGACGGGCCCACCAAAACGAAACTGAATTTTGCGCAGCGAATGCCCATAGCCGGTGACACGCAAAGAACCGTCTTCGACCACGTCGTGCAACATGGCTAAGGTCACAATCAACGGCTGCAAAGCACGTCCAAGTACCCGTTCGGCGATGGCAGAAATTCGAAACGCGTGAGCCGACATGGTGCTTAAGGATTTGCGGCGCCCTTTCTCTAGGGAGCGCATCATTTCCAAACTGGCCAAGTGCACCGTTTCGATAGAGTTGGGATTATCCGCTGCCACGAAATATTCCATGACCGGCAAATTCATATGCACCTCATGTACAGCCTTGCCACGACGACCAGAAAGTCGTTCGCGCTTTTGCGCATCCTCTAAGGCATCACGCACCGCCATCAGCAACGTGTTTCGCAAGGGCTCTCGTAGGGCATAGTGATCAACGCCTGTTAATCCGAAGGCGATTCGGGTACGGGTGTAATCTTGTTCGAGAAATGGACGCTCTGGAAAATCGCTATCCACATCCACCCCAGCCTGCACAAGTTCCGCTCGACTATCCGCGTCGAGAAAGCTGATGACCTGATCGCCTGCGGCGCGCGCGGTTAGTCGTAGCCGGCTGGCTTCAATGGCTGCTACCGCGGTGGCAATTTCTGCCGACGGCGGCTCATCTGGCGTTTGGCTATTCTCAACAGCAGCTTCAAAATGGCGAAGATAATCATTTAGCTCACGAACATGCGTGGCTATCTCGGCACCAAACCAGGAAAATAAGTAGCTGTCATCGATGATTTCATGATCGGCTGACGTAATCGCACTGTATCGAAACGGTTTGCCAAGCGTGTCCTGCAGCATGGTGGCCACGATCATGTCGTGACTCATGCTGGGCATGCCCTGCCCGTGGTTGCCGTACAGGCGAACACCGAGCAACATGTTGGCAGAGAGCACCGCTGCGTGAATGGTGGGTTCTAGCTTGGGCAATCGGTTGGTGTTGATCAGGCACTCTTTTCCGTAAGTCGCAATATCAAGTGAGCTCAGATCAATGGTCTCAGGGTCGATGTCCTGATCGGCGAACATTTCCGCGGCGAGTAAATCCCTGCCCCGCTGTGTGTGGAACAGTTCAGTGGGCAAAGATGAGAGAGGAACGAGGTGCTCGACCTCTTTGGAAATCCATCGACGTGAGATTTGTCCTGCTATAACGCGGTCCATATCAACTGTGCCAGCCAGCACACCGTAGGCTCGTACGAGTTTGACGAGGTCGGTTAGTTGATAGGCACGAGCCACTTACAAATCCTGCGAAAGTTATTAAGCTAAGAATAGCAACTGCGCGCCAGATTGAAACCATACGGATTGGCAAGCCAAGCGAATTGTCGACTGTATGCCATGTAAATCACCGTAGTTAACAATCCTACTGCAAGCGGTATCTAACGCATGACCACTTTGTTCAGATGAAACGTAGCTGCTCGGTACTATTACCTGTATTCGGTTAACGGCAAGAATGCGATTTCGTTAATCCCTATTTGACGGTTTTCTTTTTCGCCTTTGTCTTCAATTTTGTACGCGTTGTCTTTTTACGGACCGTTTGCTTCCCATTTGCGACCCGCTTCTTTGAGGGCGCCTTCTTGGCTTTCACGCCAGGCTTTGCTCGGACACCCGTTTTTCGATTGGTCTTTTGCTTAAACTCGCATAAATCGACGATGCCGCATTCGGCACATTTTGGATTGCGCGCCACGCACACATAGCGGCCATGTAATATCAACCAATGATGAGCATCGAGTAAGTAGTCGTGCGGTACAAATTTGAGTAGCTTTTTTTCCACCTCGATCACATCTTTACCCGGAGCAATACCGGTGCGATTAGAGACTCTGAAAATATGCGTGTCCACAGCCATGGCAATTTGGCGAAAGGCGGTATTTAAAACCACATTCGCGGTTTTCCGGCCAACCCCTGGCAGAGCCTCCAAGGCTTCACGCGTATCAGGCACAATCCCGTTGTGCTCGTCCTGCAATATTTGGCAGGTTTTGATGACATTTTTGGCCTTCGTATTGAAAAGACCAATGGTACGAATGTGATGCCGAACCTTAGCCTCACCTAAGGCCAGCATTTTTGCCGGTGTATCGGCCTCTGCGTAGAGCCCCTTGGTTGCCGCATTGACACTCACATCCGTGGCCTGGGCCGACAGCAACACCGAGATGAGCAGCTCAAACGGCGAGTTGTACTCAAGCTCAGTCTTCGGTTCCGGATTAGCAGCCTTCCAGTAGGAGAATATCTGTTCGCGTTTTTTCGGGTTCATAGCGCTAATACTACCTGCCTTCCTTCCATAAATCGCCGAAGCGGTTTAGCATCAGATAAGTTCATGATTAAGGGGTTGCCCATGTGTGGTCGAATCAATGTCTCTGACAATGAAGGGGTTCGCCTGTTATTGGCCATGCTGGGCATGGAAGTGTGGCCAAGCCGCGACCCACGATTCAATATCGCCCCCAGTCAGAGCCTGGATGTGGTGCGTTGGCAAGAGGATGCACCTGCACACAAAACGATGAAATGGGGCTTACTTCCTGCGTGGGCCAAACCAGGAAAATTTTCTGCGCCCTTGATCAACGCACGCAGCGAAACCATCCACGAAAAACCGTCGTTTAAACATTTGATCAATAGCCACCGCGTGTTGATTCCGATCAACGGCTTCTATGAATGGCGCAGAACCGGAAAAATCAAGGAAGCACACTATATCCATCCAGCCGAAGGGGAAGCGATGTTTGTTGGCGGCTTGTATCAACCCGCGCCCAAAGCTGCCGACGGTGAAAAAGCTGAACGCGATCAGGTTTGCGTTGTGACCATCGAATCAAACGAGACCATGGCTAAAGTGCACCACCGCATGCCGATCATTCTGTCACCAGACAAGGCGCTGGAATGGATTAAAGCGGTTGATCAGGACAGTATTGACGCGTTGATGCAACCTGCCAGTAACGATGCTTTGATCATTGATGAAGTGAGTGACTATGTAAATTCGGCGCGAAACGAAGGCCCTGAATGTATCGCGCCGAAACGCATAAACGATTTGTTCGGTTAACACGCCAGTGCTGGCATTAAATATTGGATCTTGGGTTTGATTGTTGTGTTTGAATGTTCACTGGTTTAAATAATAGAGAGACTCATGGCTGATTACGTAATAAAGAAGGCACAAATTGATGCTATGCCGGGAACTGATAAATCCCACTTTCTAAATCAGGATGCACAACGAAATAATAAATCATTAGGTGACCTTACCGGCATAACCGGTTTTGGTTTCCATCTGATTGAAGTTCCCCCTGGTAAAGAATCCACTGAATTTCATGTGCATCATTTTGAGGATGAGTGTTGTTATGTTTTATCGGGCGTTGGTCAAGTTCTAATTGGGAACACGAAGCACGATATCGCCGCAGGTGATTTTATTGGTTACCGAAAAAAAGGCGAGCCACACACTATGATCAACACGTCGAATGAAAAACTAGTTTGTATCGTTGTCGGCGAACGATTAGCACACGATGTAGGCGACTACCCTAACAAGAAAAAACGCATCTATCGTTACTTGGATATGCCGCCTAACCTGGTGGACCATGTGAGTATCGAAGAACCGGTTATGGGTAAGAAATAGTGTTTACTTTGTGCATTCGATCCTTGTAAGCCTCCTGCGCATTTAGAATCGATTGCCAGTCCGGCGTCTCGGCTAACCCGTACATAACGTGAATTCCTGATTCTCCTTCTGCTGGTGAAATTAAGAAATTTTTTGGCTTTGGTGTGCCGCCGTTGAATGCCGACTTTTATACATAAACCAATAGGGTCGACCTCAGCTGCATACTGGGGCTGTATTAAAAGTTTACGTTTTCCGTGCGACTTCCAGTAGGTCATCTATATGATGATGAATACTGGCAAAGCCAAGTATTCGTTCTTCAACTTTTTCGGCAAAACTGTCTAAATCGCACTTATCTTTTCCTCCCAGCAAAGTTGATGGTCCGTAGTTAAGCTTAATACCGGGCCAATCAGCTACTTCACTATAAACCAAGCGCCTGAATTCATCTGCAAATTCTCTTGGCTCAAGTGTATAGCCGGGAAGTTTGCGAAGTGTTTTCGCGTGAATATTATACGGAAATTTTTTCTTCTTAATATCTGACTTTCCGATCCAGATGGCACAAAAGATACCCAAAGTAGCATCTCGGTTTTTATCAAAGCGATTGGTCCAATCAGGCTTTGCAATGTACAAAGGCGAACAATCCACAAAATCGAGTTGCTTGCAAATAAGTCCATGTGACTTTTTAAGCTTCGCAGCGTGCTTACGTTCCTGCTGTTTAAGAATTTTCTCAAATTGTTCCATGCACTGTTCCTTTATTCAAACATTAAAGATGTGGAAGAAGTTCCGCTATGGGCGGCGGATTGAGCCAGGCCACCCTACACATAGACTCTGCTTACAACACTCACCAGATGCAACTTGGTTCGGCGGATGCAGATTGCTATATCATTGGCTTTCGCAGATGTGGTAGGTGCCGAATGACTTTATTCTCCAACAGGCGAATCAACATGGGGTCCATTCGCTCGTAGTTATCAGGTATATCTAAACACATGAGTTTTTTGTTTCGCAAAAGCATCAGCATTGGTACCGCATCCGATCGCGTCGACGTCACTGTATTCAGAAAAAACT
>CALHOU010000114.1 GCA_938035945.1 uncultured Granulosicoccaceae bacterium | reverse complement strand
TTCTGGGGCGTTATCGATCTGGTCGTAAGCTTTCGCCTCACCACCCATCTTCTCCGCCTGACAGATTGTCAAAGCCGCTGTTAATGTAGTCTTACCGTGGTCAACATGGCCGATTGTGCCAACGTTGACGTGCGGTTTGTTTCGTTCAAATTTTTCCTTAGACACCTGTCACCCTCATCATTCAACAGCCACCCTCGCGGCTGGTAGGTTGCGAATCATACAGCACTCGGCAAATTTTCGCCCGACTACTGCTACATTTTCAATACGTTTTTGGCGACCGCAGCACTTGGAACCTCATATCGGTCGAATTCCATGGAATATACGGCCCTTCCCTGCGTCGCTGAACGCAGATCGGTCGAATACCCAAACATCTCAGCCAGTGGCACATGTGCCCTGACCACCTTGCCCGCAGGCTGGTCTTCCATGCCGTGGACAACGCCTCGTCGGCGGTTCAAATCGCCCATCACATCACCCATATAGTCTTCCGGGGTAACCACTTCCACCTTCATGATCGGCTCAAGTAGCGCAGGCTCAGCTTCTAGGCTGGCGGCCCGAAAACCCATGGACCCAGCGATTTTGAACGCCATCTCATTGGAGTCCACGTCGTGATAAGAACCGTCGAACAAAGTAACGCGCACATCAACCATGGGATAGCCACCCAATACGCCGTTGGCTAGCTGGTCGCGCACGCCCTGCTCAACGGCTGGAATATATTCTTTGGGTATGGCGGCACCCACAATTTCGCTGATAAATTCAAATCCGCCGCCGCGCTCCAACGGCTCAACACGCAACCATACGTGCCCGTACTGGCCGGTACCACCGGTCTGGCGTACAAACTTACCTTCCGCCTCAACCTGTTTTTGAATCGTTTCTCGGTACGACACCTGCGGGTTACCCACATTGGCCGCAACGGAGAATTCGCGCTTCAACCGATCAACGATGATATCCAGGTGCAGCTCTCCCATCCCGCTAATGATGGTCTGCTGCGTGTCTTCATCGGTGCGCACGCGAAACGATGGATCTTCTCGCGACAAACGCCCTAGAGCGGTGGCCATTTTTTCTTGATCAGCCAGTGTTTTCGGCTCTACTGCCACGGAAATAACTGGCTCTGGAAACTCCATTTTCTCTAGCGTGATCTGATCCTTCTGGGTACACAGAGTGTCGCCCGTAATCACCTCTTTTAATCCAACTAAGGCCGCAATGTCGCCGGCGTATAGCTCTTTGATTTCTTCGCGGTTATTCGCGTGCATCAGCAACAAACGGCCGATACGCTCTTTCTTTCCGCGAACTGGGTTATAGACCATATCGCCGGTTTTCACCGAACCGGAATACACTCGGATAAACGCCAGTGAACCTACGAACGAATCGTTCGCTATTTTGAAAACCAAAGCTGCGAACGGTGATTGATCGTCGCGTTCTCTTGAGCCTTCTTCTTCGTTCGGCAATATACCTGGCACAGCGGGCAGGTCATCCGGTGCTGGCAGGTAATCAACGATGGCATCGAGCAGGCTTTGTACGCCTTTGTTCTTAAATGCTGAGCCGCACATGATTGGCACAATGTCGCCAGCAATGGTGCGAATTCGTAAACCTGCAACGATTTGCTCGTTCGATAGCTCGGCCGAATCGAGGTAGGCTTCCATTAGCTCGTCGCTACCTTCAGCTGCTGATTCCATCAACTGTTCGCGATACAGCGCAGCATCGTCAGCCAGCTCCGCTGGAATGTCTTGTTCTTCGTAGGTAATACCCAGATCAGCTTCGTTCCAAATGAGAGCTTTCATGCGCAACAGATCGACCACACCTTTGAAGCCATCTTCTGCGCCTACTGGAATATTGATTGGAACGGCAGTAGCGCCAAGTCGTTCTTTAATTTGATCTACAACGCGAAAAAAGTCCGCGCCAATACGGTCCATTTTGTTCACAAACGCGAGCCGCGGCACGTTGTATTTATTCGCTTGTCGCCACACGGTTTCTGATTGTGGCTCTACACCACCTACCGAATCGAACACGGCAACAGCGCCATCGAGCACGCGCAATGAGCGCTCCACTTCTATTGTGAAGTCTACGTGTCCAGGGGTGTCGATGATGTTGATGCGATGTTTTTTGCGATCATTGTCCATGCCGCTCCAAAAACAAGTGGTGGCTGCGGACGTAATGGTGATGCCGCGCTCTTGTTCTTGCTCCATCCAATCCATGGTGGCAGCGCCGTCGTGCACTTCACCTATGCGGTGAGAGACGCCTGTGTAGTATAGGATTCGTTCAGTGGTGGTCGTTTTGCCGGCATCGATGTGTGCCATGATGCCGACATTGCGATATAACGATGTTGGTGTGGAACGTGCCACGATCAGGCCCTACTGTCACACCAACCAAACACTACCAGCGGTAGTGTGAGAATGCTTTGTTTGCTTCTGCCATGCGATGAACGTCATCGCGCTTCTTCACTGCGGTGCCGCGCTTTTCAGCAGCGTCAGACAACTCACCAGCAAGTTTCAACATCATTGATTTTTCACCGCGTTTACGTGCAGCTTCAATAACCCAACGCATAGCCAGTGCATTGCGACGCACTGGACGTACTTCTACAGGCACTTGGTAAGTTGCACCACCAACTCGGCGAGATTTAACCTCCACCGCCGGGCTAACATTTTCCAATGCCACTTCAAGTGTATCCAGAGGGTCAGCAGCGCCCTTCTCTTTCATGACGTCTAGTGCGCCATAAATAACGCGCTCTGCTACGGCTTTCTTGCCGTCTAGCATCATGATGTTGATAAATTTAGCCAGCTTGACACTACCGTACTTAGGGTCCGGCAGGATTTCGCGTTTTGGGGCTTCGCTTCTACGTGACATATTTCGATCTGTTCCTAAGACTTAGGTTTCTTAGCGCCGTACTTCGAACGGCCCTGACGACGTGAATCAACACCTTGGGTATCGAGGCTACCGCGAACGGTGTGGTATCGAACACCAGGTAAATCCTTTACACGGCCACCACGGATAAGTACAACCGAGTGCTCCTGAAGGTTGTGACCCTCACCACCAATGTAGGACGTTACTTCAAATCCATTGGTTAGCCTTACACGAGCAACCTTCCGCATCGCCGAATTCGGCTTCTTTGGAGTGGTCGTGTACACACGGGTACAAACGCCGCGTCGCTGTGGGCAGGCTTGCAAGGCAGGAACGTTAGATTTCTCTGCTTTGCGTTTGCGCGGTTTGCGCACCAATTGGTTGATCGTTGCCATTAACTAACCGTCTGTTCTTTAAGTCATTTATGCTCTTGAGGGCTTTTGGCCAGCAAGTGCGAATTAAGGTTTTCAGCGAATAGTTTCGCCGGTCCTGAATGAAAGACAGGCCGCAGTGTGCGGCCTGTTTTCGAGCTGCGGAATTATAGGAAATTTAACGGTTAATGTCAACGCATCTGGCCGGTTCGGCCTATTTTTGTTGATATTTCGTCTGTTCAGCAGCCTTATCATTGCAATTTACGCGAATTTGGTTCGTTGATGGGCTTTCATTGCAGTTATTGACTACTAACTGTTGTGCTGATTTTGTGCGCTAACGTGGCCCGCCCAACCGAGAAAGTGAACACGTGGAGACAGTTTTGACCCCGTTTTGCACCCTCGGTCGCGATCAATTGAGCCTGTATGAACAAAATTCAATTAATATCGTTACCAATCACATTTAACTGTTTTTATTTACAGTACATATGGTAGCTTATTTCTATGACGCGGCAGCTGTGCCGTCGTTTTGAATTGGATAAGGATATGCCATGAGTATTCAAACAAATAACACTTCAGCAGAAAATGATGCAGCGACATCACGACCGACGGGGCCATTCGACAAAATCAACAATAATGATTGGGGTAACAATGCCCGCCTCGCCTTAGACCTTCTGAGCTCTGAACAAAGAGAAAAGTTATCAAGTCGAAAGCAGACCGAATCTGTTGAATCGCCACCAGGTTTTGACAACAACCGCGCTCATTTTGATTGTCCACATGAACTGCTTAAAGAGCTGCATAGATTGACTAAACAAGAGAACACTAATTTAAGCGCTCAACTTGACTTACTAGTTCGTTTTGACGAGATTGAAGGTTGGCGCGAATCGGGAGCGAAAAACTGCGTAGCCTGGATAACAGCGCACTTGCACCTTGATCGCCGAACAGCATGGGAGCGGCTGCGAGTTGGGCGGGAGCTTCGCAAGCTACCTTTGATCAGTCGATTGTTTCAGATTGGTCGGCTAAGCTGGTCAAAGGTGCGAGTGTTAACTCGAATAGCCAACGCCGAAAACGAGCAGCTACTTGCTCATGCGTCAACAGATGCAACTGTGAGTGATGTGCAACGTATATGCGATGAATATCGTTGGGCCGCTGAAGATAGCGATTTAAGTGATGCGTTTAAGGCTCGCATGCATTGGGAGAACCGCGCATTAAAATGGCAAACCTTGTCCGATGGATCAGTCTTGATCAAGCTGGTGTTACCACCTGATCGCGCCCAAAATTACTTACACGCAATAAATCACTGTGAAAACATTCTTTACCACGAACGAGCAGAAGAAGAGCTTCTGAACAGCGCGAACAGTAATCTGCAGAATAACGATGTTAAGGAAGCCAGCGTGGAACAGCCGGTAACACCCTCACAACGAAAGGCTGATGCAGCTGTGTTACTGGCTGAGCGAAGTCTGGCTTTTGATGGCGATCAATTACTGTCTGCAGACAGATTTCAAGTTGTGCTTAATATTGATCATGATTCCTTAGTCTCCGCGCAATCTCTAAAAGAAAGTGATCATCAAAGCGGTGAAACACCACCACGAAAACCTATGATTGAAGGCATTGGTGCGGTACCTGTCGCGACCGCGCGGCAAATTGCTTGCGATTGTCATATCACCCAAATAATCAGTAAAGACGGTGAACCTTTAAGTATTGGACGCAAGCAAAGAATGTGGCCACCTTCTATGCGTCGAGCAATTCTTAATAGAGACCGGCACTGCCAATTTCCTGGATGCACATCGCACCAACATTTACAAATTCACCACATAGTGCATTGGGCTGATGGCGGAGAAACGTCAACTGACAATGGTGTGTGTTTGTGTCAGTTTCATCATCAACTGGTACACAGTGAAGGCTATATCATTGAGCGGGCAACCATTAACACGAAGGGATTTGAAACCACAGGGCTTTATTCTGCAAGCAAGAAAAAACTGTTACCTACTCGGTGCCGGTTTATTTTTACTCGCAACGCGACTGAGAGCGAAAAGGAGTTCAGTGATTTTGAGACGGAAAATTTGTCTCCACGTGGACACTGTTCGGATTCCAGCAGGATAAAGCCTGAGAATCACTCAGTGAGCGAATCACCCGCCTGGTATGGTACTACTCGGGACAGGCTTGGCGATAGCCAGCGCAGCCCTGTAACCTGTTCCTAGGCACTTATCAAAAACTGTCGGCGAGTCGCCCTATGCAACAACAGTTGATGGCATTCATCAGCATCGAACTGCGCA
This sequence comes from uncultured Granulosicoccaceae bacterium, assembly GCA_938035945.1. Classification (GTDB taxonomy): domain Bacteria; phylum Pseudomonadota; class Gammaproteobacteria; order Granulosicoccales; family Granulosicoccaceae; genus Granulosicoccus. The sequence continues at coordinate 306 of CALHOU010000114.1, read as the reverse complement.
ATGCCCTTAAACCGTATGACGTCAACGCACACCCCTGCATCATCCAACAACTGCTGCAGTTCAGTGTCAGACCACGCATACCTAACCGCCCGATCATCAATTCGCACACGTGCAATAGGAGCCTTCACGACACACAACAACCCAGCATCAATTAATTCACGACAAAAGCGAGCAAAAAAAGATAACAGCAATGCACTCGAATGCACCCCGTCAACATCTGGGTCCATCAAAATCAGTACACGAGAAAACGGCAGTTGATCGACCCGATAAGGCGTACCAAACTTCCCGCCTAAAACTGCAAACAAC
>CALHOU010000113.1 GCA_938035945.1 uncultured Granulosicoccaceae bacterium | reverse complement strand
ATGGTACCGGCGGTGCGATACTGACCACCCTCATTAATCGGCTCGGCTACTATGGTGAAACCCTTGTATTCAATGGGGTCGGCCGCGGTTTTGCTGCCAGATTCACCACCCGAACCTGAACCAAACAAGGATTTAAATAGATTTCCGAGCCCCATAAGCTACGCTCCAGCCTGACCATTAAAGAATTCGAAGTTTACCAGATCAACGATGTACTACTCGCACTATGACAGTCCGGTGGGCCAGCTACTGCTGGTTGGCGATACGCAGAATATTCATAGAATCGACTTCCCGATCAACCGACGTCCGGTCGGCGCGGATTCGACATGGGAGCGCAATGACGCAACGTTTCGTACGCTGCGAGAAGAATTGGATGCGTATTTTAAAGGTACATTGAAAAATTTTAGTGTCTCTGTTGCACCGGAAGGGACAACATTTCAAAAAACCGTGTGGAATGCCTTAATGCAAATCGAATACGGTGAAAAATGTACCTATGCAGACATTGCCAAATCCATAGGCAAACCCACTGCCAGTCGTGCGGTGGGTTCAGCAAACGGATCGAACCCGATATCGATTGTTGTGCCCTGCCATCGAGTGATTGGCACCAATGGCACGCTAACGGGTTATGCAGGCGGACTCAATACAAAACACTGGCTACTCAGCCACGAAGCCGGTGAGCAATCCTTGTTTCCGTTTGATGAGTGGTAGTGTACTAGCGCCCGATAAGTCGTCCCCAAAAACCGGGCTTGAACGAATCCTTACAACCCGCATATTGCGCTCGATAGTCTTCTGAGCGGCGCTGGACTTTCAACGCAACACCGGTTAACCACTTTTTCTTCTTATAGGTACCACGCCGAAAACCTGCTGGCCCTTCGTGATAGTTAAGATACAAGTTGAACGCATCGCTCTTGGCAATGTTGTTCCGTCGTGACGCCTCGCCCATATACCAATGGACAAAGTCTGTAGCATCAGCAAAGTCGCTGCGCTTGCGCCAATAGTCACCTGTGGCTTTTATGTATTGCTCCCACGTACCATCTACAACTTGCGCATAGCCGTACGCACTGCTCGCGCGACGCCATGGAATAAAACCTAATAGATAACGCCGCGGTGGTCGCGCTTTCGACTTAAACGCCGACTCCTGATTCATGATGGCCATGGCAATCGGCATAGACGTGCCCCACTTTTTTTCAGCGCGTGTTGCCACGGTATGCCATGCACGTTTTTGTTCAAACACCGTGCACAGGTTTTCTGTGCGGGTGGGTGGCCCGCTGGCACAACCTGTGATCACCAACGCGATGACAGCCGCGCCTGTTATCCGCCGGATTTGAAATTTCAATTGCATGACTTCAGTGTAGTTTCTCAAGCTGAACGTCGCCTGACTCAATCGCGTTTTTACGCGCTGCAAGATTACCGTTATTGCGCATAATATTTGATTAAAACCAATTTAAGCCAGTTAAAACGCCATTCATAGCCTCAGGCGCAGTTCTTGCGATACAAGCATTGATTACACTGGTTGTGGATTTTTAATGCGTTTTCTGAGTATCACTGTACTGGCTGCGTGCTTGGCTTTATCGGCGTGTGCAACGCTTAAAAAACCGACAGAAAAAGCCCCCCTACCTGCGCCAGAGTTAATTGAATCTTTGCCACAGGAAATCGGCACTTTCGATTACGAGGGATACCGATATTTCGAAAACGCTTCCAACGGCTATACCTTCCGCTATATAAATCCGCGCAAGCATCGCATGGCTGATGTCTATGTCTATCCCGTGGCTGAGCAGAACGCTGACTTAGAACACGAAGATCTAGTGATGGGTTCCACCCGCGCAACTATCCAAGCCATTGGTGCCGCCGTGCAAGAAGGTCACTACGCTAATTTCAACGTGCTAGGCGCCGCAACACAAGCGCGTGGTATACGTACCGTGGCTCGCGTAGAAGCCACGTATTTAAGGCAAAACCTAGCCTCCTACACGTTGGTTTATCAAACAGAATACGATGGAACTTTGTTAAAAATTCGTGTATCCATGCCGGATAATGAAAGCAATCGAAGCTCTGCGGAATGGGACGAATTCGCCAACACCATGTTTAACAAAATAGTGAATGACCTAAATCAAAAGCGCGCAGCTCAAGGGCGGCGCGAACAATCCAAAAAGAGTGCTTAAGCCTTACGCATCACATTGGGCGCACCAGTCGTCACTTTAGATCGGAATAACCAGCCAGTACAGCCAGTTAAGCCTTCACTTAATTCGTTAAGTAGACCTCATAACCTCAGAAAAACACCTCATTTGAGCAATCGCTCTTACGGTTTCGAGTAGCACTTCTCAAAGCGATTTTTTCGTTCAAAAATTACCGTAATATTAACCACTTAGGATCGATCCCATACACGTGTCGATTTATTGACTCCTATGTTTTTCACCCCTATCTCATTGTTTTAACTCGTTTTATCAACAGATATCGCACCAGCTTGCGGGCTTTGTAGACCGGCAGTAAAGTGCACGTCAACTCCTCGGCACACCCTTGGAGCGAATTCAAGAACCGGCAAAGACCGGTTTGAAAACAACGACGATTCGGGGAAAAATGAGATGGACATGCACACCCTAACCAGTAAATGGTTAAGCAAAGTTGCTTTGGTTACGACACTGTTAGTCGCAAGCCTAGGCACATCAAACGCAACCGCTGCCGATGGCCACTTGGTGTTTAACACCGCAGCTATCCACTTTAAGAATTTTGACGATCGCAACGCGTTCGTACCAGGCTTGGGCTGGGAGTATTCACCAACAGGTCGAATTGGTTTCCACGTAGGCACACTGTCGGATAGCTTTGGTGCTCAAGCAGCTTATGCAGGCTTTAACTACGGCACTAAGCGTATGTTTAACAATCGAGTTCGCTTTTTACTCGGCGCTACAGCTGTACACAAGCAGTTCCACAAGAACAAACCATTGGAAACCAAGATTGTTCCGTTTCCAGTTATGGAAGTTGCTCTGACGGAACGCGCTAGCTTGAATATCACCGGTTCGCCTGAGATCGACTATGCGGGTTCGCACAGTAATGCGGTGATGTTCTTCCAGTTCAAATTGCAACTAAGATAAATTAAACATCACCCGATCGTTTAATAACAGACATCAGCCGGTTGATACTATCAATCGGCTGTTGTCGTTATCCCAGCACCAAAACGGCTGTGCAGCATTCAAATGCACACCACCTAGCCAGTGATCTCGCATCAGTGAATCTATAACCGTTGCTCGACCAGCAAGCACCTCTTGAGCGAACGGCGTAATCGTTAAGCGTTGTGCCCGAAATTCTTCTAGGTCCATATCGGGACTCCACGGATACATAAAAGCCTTTCCACTGTCACACGCAAGCAATGCCGGCACGTTGGTGCATAGCTCATGTAAGTGCGCATACGTTCGCCAGTCACCTATGTACAGTGCATCTTCATAATTCATGTTGTTGATAAACAGCTGGACCGGACTGCTGATCCCTGCGTGAACCAAACTTAACAATTGCCTTTCTGTGCGACTTAATCCGTCACTGATCCACGGAAACTCTTGAAAATAACGCAATAATGCATTTTTCAAAAATGGCAATTCGTTGAAGGACGCCGTTGATGCATAACAAAGCGTATGCAAGTCGTTTGGATTGGGTTGTCTGAACGCCTCCCAAATTCGGCTGGCTAAACTGAGTTGTGAATCCGTAACTGGCACACGCTGTGGATAAAGTGAGGCCATCTGTGCTTGATCTAATTGCCCGATGCCACGAAAATTTTCCACACTGGCAAAGCGATCAATACAAATCAAAGACAAGCTGCAATCCATGTTTTCGCACCGCTCAAACCAACTCAGTATTTGCACAATCTGAAGTTGATCAAGTAAATCGTGCTCAAACCACAGTACAACTTCTTCATACTCGTGCGCACGTTTTAACTGTTCGTCGCGCTCAGTAAAATCATGTTGCAGTTCAGAGTTGTCGCTTACGCCCTGGTTAAAGCGCTCGATCAGCGGATTAAAGTCTTTACCGTTCAAGTAATAACTACGTATTTGGCTTAACCGATCGAGTGAATTAATCGCAGGGAATGGCCCATGATGCATTGGGTCGCGCCATGGCAAAACGTTACCGGACGGGTCGCATGCCTTTATTTGATCAACAGCGCCATCGCCGTTTGTGATGTGCAGCTGTTTTACGACAGCCATGCTAAAAAGTAGCGACGGCTATGGTGTGCATTTGTTCGAGTATCGCGTTGGGCTCGTCAGCCAGCAAAACATAGTGCTGACTATCACTGACCCAACTGGCACTTTGTAAATGATGGTACTGCGACAATTGCAGCTCTTGTGGTGGCGTGTTGGCGCTACGCATATAACAAAATGCCAACGGTGGAAAACCAGGCTTACGATAAACCAGTTGAATCAGTGTATCGCCTTCAAAGCCAAGTTCCTGCGCTCTTGCAAAGTCATAACCAAATTCAGAAAAATCGGGGATGCCCACACTGACTGCATCATTGGATTGAATTTTTTCCAGCAAGCGTTGCGCATCTTGCACACGTGTTGTTGATAGATTGGCAACAGTGTTCTCGATATACAAGGATTGATAGTCGGCTATGCGCTTAACCAAACGCAGATGCGTTTGCTGTGCGTTGTTTGATGAAGCTTGCGGTGATGCTAAACCGTTTACCAAAGATGTCTGAACTTGTTGCATAACGACTGCGCCGAGTCCAATGCCGCAAACCAGACTCGCCACAAGACCCAGCGATGACCATTTTTTTACAGGCCGCTGATCTGTGCTTACATCCGGTGCTTGACTGGCAGCATCGCTAAGCGCTGCAACCTTCACGCGCAAGGACTCAGGAACGGGTGGTAACTTAGCCTGTTGATAGGCTAGCTCGATCGGCACTTGCGATGCCTGCATCGCCTTTGCTAGCTCGGCAAGTTCAGGGTCGGTGCGCAGCTGAGATAAAAACTCGGCTGTTTGTTTATCATCAAACTGACCATCGAAATATTCTAGGATGTCTTCTTCAGTGTATCTCATGATGGCAACCCCACATCCGCAGTTGTCTTCGCCTGTGGCTTGTTTGCAGCCAGAATAGCTTTACCCAATGTGATGCGTGCTCTGGCTAAGCGACTCATCACAGTACCAACGGGAATATCCAGAATATCGGCGGTTTCTTGATAAGTAAACCCTTCCACACTCACCAAGGTAGTTACTAATCTTTGTGCTTCGGGTAAAGACTCAACCTGCATGTATATTTGATGCAGTTCCAATTGGGATTCAGGCGATTGATCGGTCGCGGCTTGGGTACGTGTGTTAGTGCTATCGGCATTTGAATCACTATTAAAAGTTTCCGCAGCGTTGTTTTCGCCGCTCGACGATACAGTGTTAAACGAACCAGCACTTCTAATTTGACGGGAGCGTAGTACGTTAAGCCAAATACGATGCTCTATGCGAAATAACCAACTTCTAAGCTGCCCAGACTCGGTGTATTGATGCTTATTTTCCAAAGCCTTTACACAGGTTCTTTGGACCAAATCTTCAGCATCAGTTTCGTTCCCAGTCAGGCGCAATGCAAAGCGCCACATCGCTTCAAGCTCATCGGTTAGCACGGTAGAAAATTCACTGGAGTCGTCACTCTTACTCATGTCTTGTAAGAGTCTAACCGACTCACTACGTTCCCCGCCATCCAGCCACTCCACTAAATCGAAATTTTTTTTCATTTGCATGGAATAAAAATGTGCCCTGAGTTGTTATTGGGGTATGGGGGGAAATCACATCTCTCTTTCCACTGGGCCTTTATGCCCGTGGCCATAAAAACGAGGAGAAAAAATTGAATAAAAGCAAAGCGCTAAGTCGGTTACTGGCCGCAACCCTAGTCTGGGTTTGCGGCTCTGTGTTAGCACAGGACTTACCCGTCACACCAGCCCCTGAAGGCGCTGAAGTCACCATTGTTTCACCCAAGGACGGTGATGTCGTAGAGAAAGAATTTGTCGTGATTTTCGGTTTAAGTGGTATGGGTGTCGCACCAGCAGGCATTGATATCGAGGGTACCGGCCATCATCACCTGCTGGTTGATCAGACTGAATTGCCACCACAAGGTAAACCAATGGGTAGCCCTCCGCTGCATTTTGGCAAAGGACAAACTCAAACTACCTTAACCCTAGAGCCTGGAAAGCATACGCTGCAGCTGATCATGGGCGACAAATTTCATTTGCCACATAACCCGCCTGTCGTGTCGAAAGTCATCACGGTTGAAGTTAAAGAGTAACCAAAACGAGCTCCATCCCCTTCGATTTACGAGCAGCTGCACCAGATGGCTGCTCGCATCTATTGCCACATTTAGACTGACCCTATTACAGCGCATTAGAATTGCGTTAATGGCCCCACATTTTGGTCGAATTTCCCGTATTTTGAGAAATCCCGCAAGCCGTTTCTAGACGCCCTTCACAAACCACGTCGTGCATCCGAAAAACGTATTAATATTAAGCACTTAGTGTCGCTTAGCCCTGCCTGTCATTTTATTGACAACGCTCATTTTTACCCCTATCTCATTGTTTTATAAGCATTTCATTGCTTGAAATTGCGTCAGTTGCACAGTCGATAGACCGGAAGTAAAGTGCATGTCAGTTTCACGGCGCTGCTGTGAAACGAGTAGACAGGACCGGCAAAGATCGGTTTTCAAAATAAAAATAACGCTTTCGGGGTAGACGATATGAACACGCTTTTCACTAAACGATTTTTTGCAAAATTTGCGCTTGTAGCAGCGCTTCTAACTGCCAGCCTTGGTGCATCCAACGCTCACGCAGCTGATGGCCACTTGGTATTCAACACAGCCGCGATTCACTTTAAAAATTTCAGCGAACGCAAAGCCTTTGTACCAGGCATAGGGTGGGAATACTCACCGTCAGGAAAGTTTGGTTTTCACGTAGGAACGCTTGCCGACAGTTTCGGCGCACAAGCCTCTTACATTGGTTTTAACTACGGCACTCGCCCACTGTTAAACAACCGTCTTCGCTTCTTGATTGGCGCTACCGCGTTGAACAAGCAATACCATAAAAACTCGGAGCTCGAGACCAAGATTGTGCCTTTCCCGGTCATGGAAGTCTCGTTCTCTGAAAGAGCAAAGTTGAATATAACGGGCTCACCCCAAGTTGACTACAACGGATCACGTAGTAACGCCGTGATGTTTTTTCAATTCAAAGTTCAGTTGCGATAAGCAAAATGCTTTGTCTATTTAGTTAAGTACCATGTATTAAGTTAAGTTCGTTTTACCCCCTTCAGCTGGTCGGCATCACTGCGGCCAGCTGCTTTTAAAGGGGAATTAAACAGGCAGCCCAGCTTTAATGTGCTCGGCATGTTCTGTTAACTCAGTACGCGTTAGCGCAAATATACCGGTACCACCATTGGCAAACTCCAACCAAAGGAACGGCACATCTGGGTAAGCATCTTCGAGCGCTTGCGCACTATTGCCCACCTCCACAACCAGCAAGCCACCTTCATTTAAGTAGTCACAGGCTTGATCCAACATCACGCGCACCAAGTCCAGACCATCAGCCCCAGCGGCTAGACCCATTAGGGGCTCGTGCTCAAACTCTTCCCCCATGTCTGAAATATCTTGTGCGTCGACGTAAGGCGGGTTAGATATTATTAAGTCATAGCTGTTGTTTATGTTTTCAAATAAAGAACTTTCGATAAGCTGCACGCGTTGCTGCAATTGATGGTCGCTAACATTCTCTTTCGCAAGGCTAAGTGCATCCGTGGATAAATCGCTGGCATCAACTTTTGCGTGTGCTAATTGAGTTGCACAAGCAATGGCAATGCAACCGCCACCGGTGCACAAATCGAGAACGGCGCTTACGTTGCTCGGATTGATAAGATCGAAAAAATCATCGAGGATAAATTCGGCTAATGGCGAGCGCGGCACCAGAGCTCGTTTATCGGCACGAAAACTCAATCCAGCAAACCACGCTGTGCCGGTAATATAGGCAGCGGGAACACGTTCATTAATACGCCTAACAATGAGTTCATTACAATTGTTAATTTCATGGTCGGTAAGAAGCTGTGCATAGTCTGGTGCTTCTAACGGTGACAACCCTAGCGCATGCAGAACAAGCCAACTGGCCTCTGACATAGCCTCACTGGTGCCATGACCAAACACCAGCTCATGTTGTTCAAACGCTTGTGCACTACGAATGATTGCACGCTCAATATCCATTGGCTGACCAGCTTGTAATACACACAATTGGGACATTGGCAATAACCATTTACGATGACTCTTCAGTATAATTGGTTCTACTCCAGTTAGCAGCTATCCAAGCCATGACAGCGCCAGATAACAATCACGATAATACCGACGAAAAAAAGAAATCCTCCTGGCTGCCAATGGCGACTATTGCAGTTGTTGCCATCGCCGCAGGCGTGTTCGCTGGCACACGTGGCAGTGGGCCAATTTCATCTGCTGCTAGCGACACGCAAGCCTTGGAAGTCGTCCAGAACAAACTAGTAAGCACCACCATCTTTCCAGATGATTTTAAAACGGTGCCACCCTTCTCTCTATTAACCGCAAACAATCAACCGATTACTGAATCTGCGTTAGATGGTCAATGGACGGTTTTGTTTTTTGGATTCACTCACTGCCCAGATATTTGCCCGAACACGCTAAATGAAATGAACGGCGTGGTAAGCGAGCTTGCCAATGGCAATACGACGGTGCCGCAAGTGATGTTTATAACGGTAGATCCCGTGCGCGACACGGTTGAAAAAATGACTGAGTATGTCAACTATTTTAATACCGATTTTGTGGGTGTCTCTGGCGACTTAACCGATATAACCCAGCTCACAAGAAAGTTGGGCATTGTGGCAAGTTACACCGCCGACACGAATGGCAGCGACAACTACAGTGTCGATCACACAGCCTCCATGCTGCTAATCGACCCTCAACTGCGAGTCCGTGCGAAACTCACTCCTCCGCATAAAATGGATACTCTCGTTGCAGATTTAAAAACCTTGATCACTCACTATAACTAGCTTTTTACTAACTATATTTTCATTATCTAATGCGTAAACTACTTCTCACTATTCTGCTGCTGTCCGGCTCTGTATCAGCGTCTGATTTGCCTATTGTTGTCGACCCAGTGGTAAACGCCACCCCACCGGGTGCAACAGTCACGGCAGGTTATGTCACGTTTATTAATGAGTCGGATAAAACCATCAGTATTACTGATGCCTTTAGCCCAACGATTGCAAAAGTTGAAATCCACTTATCAACCGTAAAAGATGACGTGGCTAAAATGGAAAAACAAGATTCGGTTCAAATCCCAAGCGGTGGAACATTGAAATTTGAACATGGCGGCTATCACTTCATGTTAATGGGTCTAACAGAACCCTTAAAAGAAAACGCGACGGTCGACATTATTCTCACTACCTCCGCTGGCGATATTCTCATTGAAATGCCGGTAAAAAAAATCGGACAAGCCAAGGCTATGCACAAAGCTATGGAACACACTGGTTCTACCAAAGTAGTTCACTAACCACAAGCTTCGAAATAGGAAATTAAAGTGATGCTGGTAGATTGGCTAAAAACGCTTCCGTTGTATCCATTGCCACATCATTTAATTTCCAGAGTGGTTTTGTGGCTAACGCGCCAAGAATCCTCGTTAACCGTGCCCGTCATAAAACGTTTCGCAAAATTGTTCGACGTAGACATGCGTGACGCAGTAGAACCCGATTTAAATCAATATAAAACTTTCAACGCTTTTTTCACCCGCGAACTAAAGTCCGAAGCTCGTCCTATCTCACCAGGTGATGGCGAAATAGCATCCCCCGCAGATGGCCGTATCTCCGCTATTGGGGATATCGAAGATGGGCGAATATACCAAGCCAAGAACCAAGACTATTCCCTTGAAGCTTTGCTCGGTGGTGATGAACTTGCAGCGAAGCGATTAAGTAACGGCAAATTTGCCACTATCTACTTATCGCCCAGAGACTATCACCGCCTGCATATGCCAATTTCAGGAAAACTGATCAATCAAACGCACGTGCCAGGTCGGTTATTCAGCGTTGGTCCACACACAGTGCGCACGTTGAAAAATCTGTTCGCGCGTAATGAACGCGTTGTTGCGCAATTTGAAACAGACTCAGGGCTTATGGCATTGGTACTCGTTGGTGCAATCAATGTTGCTGCCATAGAAACCGTATGGCATGGCTTAGTAACACCACCAAAGGGTAAGCGTGTGTCAAGAATAGATTATAAATCTGACGACGCCGTTTCACTCAAAAGAGGGGAAGAAATGGGCCGCTTTAATATGGGCTCTACAATTATTGTGTTGCTGGAGAACAAGGCAAATTGGCGTGTGGACATGCAAAGTGGTGATAGCGTAAAGATGGGTCAGTATTTAGGCCATTGCAAATCCTAACCCAACACCTCAGTGACACCAGGTGTTGCTAAGCCAAGTGCTTTTGCGCGTTCCATATTAACGCACACATTCATAGGCAAACCCGCAATCCCCTCTCCACTAATCGCCTCCAATTGGCCCGCGTATTCAATACCCCAAAAGTTAAGCATGCGAACACCAAAGTCGTATCGACTCATGGCCTCATCGCCCACCAGATTTATAAACCCACTTTCATCCACGTGATCTAAAGCCAACGCGCACAATCCAGCACTGAGCGCTTTGTCGTGCACCGGTTGTCGAATCACATCCGTAAACAGTTTTAAGGTATCGCCAGCTGCCAGTCGATTTTTAAAACCGTCTGTGCCTCGATCAATTGAATCCGTTCCGTAAATAAGAGAGGTGCGAACGATCGCAGCACCAGGCACTAGTGTTCGGATGTGCTGCTCCCCTTTGGCTTTGGTCACGGCATAGGCGTTTTTAGATAGCGGGGATGCCTGCGCATCATCGGCATAGGGCGCATGCGCACCATCGAACACGGTATCGGATGACACCGATACAAGCCGACAGCCCAACTCTTTTGCCGCTTGCGCCACGTGTTTGGTAGCAATCTCATTCACTGCTACCATATCTTGTGCGCTTCCACCTGGGTTGCAAGCAGCACAATGTATGATGGCATCCGGTTGTTGTTCGACAATCGCACTCAACACCGCAGCGCCATTGGTCAAATCGATAGACAGTGCACTCGCCGCATCACTCACGCTTTCTACGTTGCGAGCAACGGCGACTACATCAGCCTGTTGCAAAACCTGTGGAACTAGCGACTGACCCAAGTACCCAGTTGCACCTGTAATAAGCACTTTTTTTATCATAGTCATACTTGACGCAACCTATGTACTCGGACGCAACAGCAGCTTTACACGTTCATCATGAGCGATCGAATGTGCATGCAAAAAAGCCAGAGCATCGTCAGCATCGTTTTCAAACCACGCTTTGGTTGAACCCAACCTGAACGAATATCCCCATGCATCCATATCTTGCATCATCTGTTCGCAAGTAAAATCGTTTAGCTCATCCGCGAGTAGAATTTGCAAATAACAAACAGCGTTCTCTTCCATCATGGTGCCACCGGCATTGGTGTGCAGCTTCTCTTTGCGCTCTTTATTCATAAGTAACCAATGACAAGCCTCGTGGAATACTGAATGCACTGGCGTGTCGGTTCGCGCATATAAGGTGTTTTTAATCAAGCCAGCTTCCTCATCGCCCCAATGGCTGCCAGGAATAGCATGCTTGCTATCAATCAGTTCAATTTGCAGCCCATAGCTATAAAACAAGCTGCGAATTTCTGCGATATTTGCATTGGCCAATCGCACCACATTCATGCTCTATCACCTGCAAACGCTTGCACTTGGTCAATGTGATCACAACCGGTTAACACAAGCATCAGTCGATCAAGTCCAAGTGCAACACCGGCACAATCAGGCAACCCGTGTGACAAGGCCTGGAGCAAATGTTCATCCATAGGCGTAGAAGATTGATCCCTACTATTGCGAGTTTGCTGTTCCGCAATAAACCGTGCGCGTTGTTCGCCCGCATCAACAAGCTCATGAAAGCCGTTCGCAAGTTCTACCGGCCCCCAAAATAGCTCAAAGCGTTCTGCGATTTTATAACCATCTTTGTCGACACTCACCCGTGCCAATGCTGCCTGAGATGCAGGATAGTCAACAATAAAACAGGCTTTACTTGGCTCAAACTGGGAAACCACAAACTCATCCATCAATAGGTCCATCGCCGCATCTAAGTCATTGCCAATGGCAGCTGGATAATAACGCTGGTGCTGACGAAACACATTTTCAATATGCTGAATTGTCACTTCATCGAATGGTTTTTCACAAACACGCGAAACAGCGTCCGTATAGCGAATGGTTTGCGGTTGAACCCAGGCGATACTAAACTGCTCAACAATGCGCTGCATCAAAGCCTCCACATCGTTCATCAATGCATGATGGTCCATACCAACGCGATACCATTCAAGTAAGGAAAATTCGGCGTTGTGATGTCGACCCACCTCGCCATCACGAAACACGTTTGCGATTTGATAAATATCGCGCGCATAAGCGCAGAGCAATCGCTTCATTGGAAATTCTGGGGAGGTGTGTAAGTAGCGCCCGCCGGCTGCAAAGCTATGAATGTTTGGATCGGTGCTGGCCGCTTGCGACAAAGCGGGCGTAACCACTTCGAGCACATCTTGCTCTTGCATGTAGCTGCGGATGCAGTCACGCAGAGCCGCAATTTTTTCTAAGACGTCAAGTGAGGCACCCGGTCGCCAAGTGTCGATGTTACTAGTTTTTGACTCGAGACACATACTCGCCGCTGCGTGTGTCGATCTTGATGACTTCGCCTTCTTCAATAAACAATGGCACTTTTACAACGGCACCGGTATCCATATACGCAGGCTTGTTTCCACCCGTGGCTGTGTCGCCTCTTACACCGGGATCAGTTTCCTTGATTTTCATTTCGACAAAATTCGGTGGTGAAACAGCCAAAGGCTGACCATTAAACAAAGTGACTTCACACATGGCCTCTTCGATAAGCCAAAGATACGCATCACCAATGGCGGTTTTATCGGCAGCAAGCTGTTCAAAAGACTTGGGATCCATGAAATGCCACATTTCCCCATCGGAGTACAGGTATTGCATTTCAGTGTCCATGACATCAGCCCCTTCCACCGATTCGCCCGATTTGAACGTGCGTTCCACCGTGCGACCGGTTTTTAAATTTCGAACCTTGGTGCGAGTGAACGCCTGGCCTTTTCCGGGTTTCACAAACTCATTTTCAACAATGGTGTGTGGATCGCCGTCAAGCATGATCTTAAGACCACCCTTGAATTCATTGGTATTGTAATTGGCCATAAATTCGTCTGTCTGTCGGATTGAACGTAATACCACATTATAGCCCCGTATTGCCTAAGCGGGCAGCTTCAAAATGGCTAATCTGAGCTATTTCGACGTGCAAATTGGCGCTCGATAGCTACACTCATAAAGGTGTGAACCCACTTACAAGTACCGTGAACCCAGAATTCGCCCAACTCCATTGCCTGGTCCTATCCAGTCACAACGACCACCACAAGCTGGTTAGCACTTGGTTGGGCCCGAGCAAACGCGTGGGCAGTGTTACGGCTGTGCACGATGCGCAAAGCCTGGAAAAGCACTTGATTAACACGCAGTGCGATTTATGTATCGTCGTGGTCGATGACCGAGAACAAATTCTGCCATCCTGCATAACCCATTACCCCGACATGCCCGTGTTGGTTTTAACCGTTAGTCGTAAAACCGGCAAACTACATCATTGGTTTCAACAAGGTGCAACCGATGTGGTGAGCCTGCAAAAGCCTGCAGCCGCCCAACACGCAATCAGTCGTTTAATCGACGAATGTGTGTCGAAACAAAATCAAAAATTACTGACCGTGCGCAATCAACAGCTTGAACAAGAGCTGGCGTATCTTCGATCGATGATCAATAGCGATAAACGCTCCTTTGCCGTTACAGCCAGTAACGAGAATTTACTCAGTAAAGCTGAGCGTGTGGAAGTGAGTTTGAAGCGCATGAAGCAGCCGGTGGTTGAAAACATCATAGAAAACTACAAAGCGCGCGATCTAGCCACCGGCCTGCCAGCGCGCACATCCGTGCTTGATCGTTTTCAAAAAATGCTGCATTCAGAAATCAAGGCACCGCGCTTTACTGCTATGTTGGTTAGGATTTTGAGCGATAACAACAAGGACGAGAAAGTCGGCGCGGATAAAACCGTACAAGACCTCACTCTCTATCGCGCAGCCGATGCCCTGCAAAAACGTCTAGCCAAGGGCACCATCATGGGTCGTATTAATCAAAACGCCTTATTGCTTATTCAATCAAGCGATGATGAACCTGTGTCAAGAGATGCCGCCAACCGCGTGCGCGATACACTGGGTACACTCGGTGGGTTAATAGATGCTGATACCGATGTGCATATCAACACCATGAATTTGCCAGCTAAGACCAAGATTAGTGCCGACGAGGTGGTTGAGCGTTTGGAAGCGTTGTCCTAAGTTTTAGTCGAAATAGGATTCATCATAGGGCTGAACATCCAACACTTTTAATTCAGGTGCTAAGGTAACCCAAACAATGTTGCTGCGCGATTGATCGGGCAATGCCATATCCATCACACCATCTTCGTTGTAATCGATCAATTTAGCCGTTGACACACGTGTTGAACCAATACTGTGGTTTGAATAGCCGCGTTGTTCTGCTATTTGTTCAAAGCCATTGTCGCTGATAGTCCACACTTTAAGAATACCGCCAATGTGCGGAGTTTGAATGTAGGCAACGTCTGGTTTTCCATCGCCATTAAAATCGCTAATGCCGATGGGTGCGAGCCAGCGATAGGACAAACCGATTGGTGGCGTTGAAACCAGTTCGACCGCTTCGCCCTTTTCTACTGTGTAAATCGCAATGGCAGCCCCTGCATTATCGTTGCTTCGTATGACCACGACATCATTTCGACCATCACCATCCACATCGGCAATGCGCGGGTCCAGATCTTCGAACACTTGCGACTCGGGCAATGTGACGGTGTATTGATTCTTGGCATCATCAACCACAACCAAGCAACCCGCTTCTATGTTGTCACCCAACACGGCATGTGCATAACGTGTGGTGGCGCAAGAAAGCGTTGCACTCACAATACCCTGACCCGATGCCGTTGCAACCGTACTGTGTGGAATCGGTGTTACCGAATTAAGTGACGTTGAATCGTTGCCAGCAGCGCAAGCGCTAGCAAAGCCAGCTAACAGCAAACTAAGAAATGGGATGCGCAGCATATTATTATTCCAATTCAACTCGACCAACGTTCTGAAACCCTCTTGGCAATTTGCGGCCACGCTGTCCACGCGTTCCAGCATAGTTTTCAAGCTCTGAATGCTTGATAGTGGTGTGGCGCTTGCCGCTGGTGATGCGCAGTTTTCCTTTTGGTGGAATGACACACAGTGCCACCATGGCCTCCTCACCGGCTTTGAATTTCTTCGACGGGATATTGAAGATTTTGTTCCCCTTACCTTTGGCCATTTCTGGTAATTCGCCTACCGGAAACACCAACATACTGCCGCCATCGTTAATCGAAGCGACAACATCGTCGGTTAGTGAGTTGACCCTAACTGCCGGCAGCACAACCGCACCGGCTGGTACCGAAATAACCGATTTACCGGCCTTATTTCGACTGATTAAATCACCTAGGCGCGCAACAAAACCATAGCCTGCACTGGTCGAAAACAAATACCGATCATCATCTGCACCCATCATCACGCTAACAAACTTGGCACCATCGGGTGGCTTCAAGCGGCCACTTAGCGGTTCACCCAAACTGCGTGCTGATTGAAAGCCGTGAGCAGGCACACAGTACACACGCCCGGTTGAATCGAGAAACATGGCTGTGCCATTGGTCCGGCCCAACGCCGAACTTTGATAGGCATCACCCGATTTGTAATTTAGTGAAGTCGGATCAACCTCGTGCCCCTTACCTGCACGCACCCAACCCCGTTCTGACAACACGACAGTAATGGGTTCACTTGGAATCAATTCGGCTTCGGAAATAGCTTGCGCTGCATCGCGCTGCACGATCGGTGATCGACGCTCATCACCGTAGGTTTCGATGTCTTCTTGTAGCTCTTTCTTAATAAGCGTTTTCATACGTCGATCAGAACCTAATGTGGTTTGCAGATGGTCACGCTCCTGTTCCAGCTCGTCTTGCTCACCACGAATCTTCATCTCTTCTAGCTGGGCAAGATTACGTAGTTTAAGCTCTAATATGGCCTCGGCTTGAATGTCACTGATTTTGAATGTTTTCATCAGTACAGGTTTGGGCACTTCATGCGTACGAATGATACGAATCACTTCATCAATATTTAAATACGCGACTAATAAACCGGCCAAAATATGTAAGCGTTTTTCAACCTTGTCCAAGCGCCACTGCAGTCGCCGACGCACGGTTTCAAGGCGAAAGCTCAACCACTCCTTTAATATTTTGACCAGATTCTTAACTTGTGGCCGACCATCTAAACCGATCATATTCATATTTACACGATAGGTTCGTTCAAGATCGGTGGTGGCAAACAAGTGCTGCATAAGGCTATCTATATCAACCCGGTTACTGCGCGGTGTAATAACCAGCCGTGTTGGATTTTCATGGTCAGACTCATCGCGTAAGTCTTCAACCATCGGTAATTTTTTCGCCTGCATTTGTGCAGCAATTTGTTCCAGCACCTTAGAACCAGATACTTGGTAGGGCAATGCGGTCACGATAATATCGGCACCCTCTTTTTCGTAAATTGCACGCGCTCGCAATCCACCATGACCGGTTTCATAAATGGTTCTAATATCCTCAGGTGTTGAAATGATTTCAGCGCCGGTTGGGTAGTCTGGTCCTTTTATATAAGTAAGCAGATCGGTCACATTCGACTTGGGTTTATCGAGCAAGTGAATACAGGCCTTACCCACTTCGGTTAGGTTATGCGACGGAATATCGGTTGCCATACCCACCGCAATACCGGTAGTGTTGTTCAACAATATATGCGGCAATCGCGAGGGCAGTAACTTCGGTTCTTCCATCGTACCGTCGAAGTTTGGCGCCCAATCGACGGTACCTTGGCCAAGCTCTTGTAAAAGAGATTTTGAAAAACGCGTAAGCTTTGATTCGGTGTAACGCATGGCGGCAAACGACTTCGGGTCATCCTGCGATCCCCAGTTACCCTGCCCATCAACCAAGGTGTAGCGATAGGTAAACGGTTGCGCCATTAACACCATGGCTTCATAACACGCGCTATCACCGTGCGGATGGTACTTACACAATACGTCACCCACGGTTCTGGCCGACTTTTTATGTTTTGATGTTGCCGACAAGCCCAGTTCCGACATTGCATAAATAATGCGTCGTTGAACAGGCTTTAAACCATCACCGATGTGCGGCAATGCACGATCTAAAATGACGTACATCGAGTAATCTAAATACGCTTTCTCGGTGTAGGCGCTTAACGGCAGCTCTTCTACTTCGATATTGCCGAACAGGTCTGCAGTGGCGATAGACTTGGTGCTTTTCTTCGCTGCACTATTCTTTGCAGATGCTTTTTTCGATACGCTTTTTTTCGACGTAGCTTTCTTTTTACTTGTTCGTTTTTTCGCAGCCATTTATCTTGTTGCCAATCTGATGTCGGTTATGATTGTGAAAGCCAATCTTCTATGCTTGCAAATTACGCATTTTAAGCGCACGGTTTATCAAACCATTGGTGGAACTGTCATGAGCGGTAATGGTTTTACCCCCAGCCAACTCAGACTGAATTTTTGATGCCAGCTGTTTGCCAAGCTCCACACCCCACTGATCAAATGGGTTGATATCCCATATCGCAGCTTCAACATACACCTTATGTTCATAGGTCGCGATCAGCGCACCTAAGGCCTTTGCATCTATGCGCTGAGTCATAATGGTATTACTCGGACGATTACCGGCAAAGCTTCGGTGCCCGGTTAAGCGATCAATTTCATCAGCGCTCGCACCAGCTTTGTTCATTTCCAACGTCAACTCTTCGCTGTTCTTACCCATCATCAGTGCTTCAGATTGAGCAAAGCAGTTTGCCATCAGTAGTTCATGGTGTTGCCCGATCGGGTGCAAGCTTTCCATCGGCAAGATAAAGTCGGTTGGAATAATGTGCGTACCCTGATGCACGAGCTGAAAATAGGCATGCTGACCGTTCGTGCCAGGTTCACCCCATACGATAGGACCCGTGTCACAGCTAACGGCACTGCCATCAACATGCACAGACTTACCATTACTTTCCATGGTGAGCTGTTGTAAGTACGCCGGAAAGCGATGCAGGTATTGATCGTATGGTGCTATTAAATGGCTATGCGCTTGATGAAAGTTGTTGTACCACACTGTGAGTAGAGCAAGTATGACTGGCATATTTTCAGATAAGGGTGCGCGTCGAAAGTGTTCGTCCATCGCATGCGCACCTTCAAGAAACTGGGTAAAGCGCGGCATGCCAATAGATAAAATCAACGGCAAACCAATCGCCGACCAAAGCGAGTAACGTCCACCAACCCAATCCCAGAATTCAAACATGTTGTTCTGATCAATGCCAAAAGCCGTTACCCGTTCGGCATTGGTAGAAAGCGCGACAAAATGTTTTGCAACATCACTTTGCGTTGCATCCGATTCTAAAAACCATTGTTTGGCTGAATTGGCGTTCGTCAGTGTCTCTTGTGTAGTGAAGGTTTTTGACGCAATTACAAACAAGGTGGTTTGTGGATTTAAACGCTTTACCGTAGACGCCAAGTGCGACCCGTCCACGTTCGACACAAAATGTAACTTCAACCGATCATGTGCAAATGCCGCCAGCGCTTCGGATGCCATCACCGGCCCAAGGTCTGAACCACCGATACCAATATTCACCACGTCAGTAATAGGTTCACCGGTAAAACCACGCCAATCACCATCGCGCACACGATCTGAAAAAGCACCTAATCGTTCCAGCACCTTATTCACATCCGGCATCACATCATGCCCGTCAACTAACACCGGTGTATTCGATCGATTTCTTAGCGCGGTGTGCAATGCAGGTCGTCCTTCAGTCGGATTCACCTGATCACCTGCAAACATGGCAGCAATCTTCTTCTCGACACCCGCTTCCCCAGCAAGCTGAACCAGCAAGTCCATGGTTTGACGGGTAACGTGGTTTTTCGAGTAATCTAGGAACAAACCCGCAGCGTTGAGTTGAAATTGATCAAAGCGCGCGCTATCGGCGGCAAAATGCTCACGCAAGCTTGTCGTGTGAGTCGAATCGAAGTGCTGCTTTAGGGCCTGCCACGCAGGCAGATCAACGGGTTGCGTCATCACTGGAGTCTTTTTACGAAAAATTGGATGCGCCGCTTCAGTCAATAGAATAACGATGCGGACACTGGAATTGTAGCTGGTTTCCAAGCGATTGACGCTGTTGGCGCGTTGCACACTGTTCCGTCATCATGCGAAACTGAAACTATGCTTCATCCACCTGCGAAACCCCACCAAAGAATGGTCAATTTATGAACAATAGCGTCATACTGCCATTCTGGGTCGTAGTCCTGTTGTGCGCGTTTGCGGGCCTGTGGTTTTTACAGCATTTTCTGCTGCCATCAGCAAGATGGTTTATTCGTCGACGCGCCAATAACCTGATTGATGAGGTAAACAACAAACTCGCGTTAAGAATTCCATCCTTTAAGTTAACCCGACGCGAAGTTTTGATCGACCGGCTGGTGTATCACGATCGCGTAATGGACGTTGTCGATGAGCTGGCAAAAGAGCGAGACTTGCCACGCGAAGCGCTGGTTCGCGATGTCCAAACCTACGCGCGCGAAATCGTCCCAGCCTTTAACGCCATCATTTATTTTAAAGCCGCGTATTGGGTAGCAAAACGTCTGGTCCACGCCTTATACCGTGTGCGACTAGGGTTCGCAGACGATAAGGCATTAGCTGAATTATCAGATAACAGCAGTGTTGTCTTTGTGATGAATCATCGTAGCAACATGGACTACATCCTTGCGACCTACCTTGCCGCAGAGCGAACAGCGCTTTCGTACGCGGTTGGCGAATGGGCACGCATATGGCCGCTGCAACAATTGATTCGCGCCATGGGTGGCTACTTTGTGCGGCGCGACTCTGGCGACCCACTATACCGGCGCGTTTTGGAAGTGTATGTGCAAATGGCCGCTGACGGTGGTGTGCCACAAGCAATCTTTCCTGAAGGCAAGTTATCGCGCGATGGCGTGCTGGGGCCTGCAAAACTCGGTTTACTCGGCTATCTGGTTCGAGGCTTTGACCCCAACACACAAAGAGATATTGTTTTCATACCCGTGGGCATTAACTACGATCGTGTATTGGAAGATAGAAGTCTGCTTCGCTACGCAAAGAAGCTGCCGCGCAGAGGCATTGGTTACACGGCTGCAAAATCAGTTTCATTTTTGGGGAAAAACCTTTGGCAAGCTCTAACCGGTCAGCGCTATCGATACGGCTACGCTTGCGTCAATTTTGGCGAACCGGTGTCCCTAAAACAATGGATATCAGAGCAACACCCAAGCGAAAGTGAACTACCTTATCTAACCGATGTATCGCCCTTAGCCGATAATTTAATGCAACGTATCGGTGGCATCACCCCCGTGCTACCCGTCGCGGTGGTGGCCACTATCTTTGCACGCTCACCTGATACAAGCCGCAATGAACTTGCATTAAAGAGCGAGGTATTTAATTTACTGCAAGCCTTGGAACAAGCCGGTTATCGAACGTACATCCCACGCAGTGATCGAGACTATGCAGTTACGGTTGGGGTAAGGATGCTTACTCTGCGCCACATATTAATAGAAAAAGATGGCGAATTTAGCGTAAACAAAAACGAGCTGCCTTTACTTGAATATTATTCCAATTCAATTAAACACCTCGTCGATACCTTGCCCAATTAAAATTTATCGTTACCGGCAATATCCAAGTTATTTATTTTCGTTTTACCCATGAGCTTTAACAGCACACCGCGCATAAACGCTAACATTGGGTACAAAACCGCAGACACACGTTTTGATTTAAACACCCAATACGCAAGACGATTGAAAACACCCGAGCGACTGCTTAACAACGATAAAGCATGAATGGCATCAGAGCCATAATAGAGTTGATCGCCAACTTTGAACACCATCCCTTTATCGATATCTAAGCCCGACGCAGTTATCTCGCGCATGATCGGCGTATCTTCACGCGCATCGACCAACACAAGTTCACCGACCGTGTCTCGAATACGCACCATTTGACAGTAGTTATTACAAGCCGGGCATTCTTTGTCGTACACAAGCAGTAGTTTGTTGTCGTCTAGTAGTGACGTGTCGGTTGTCATAGTCATGACCTCTTATATCGAATCTGGCTCGCTTAAGAGCTGATTGAGTTCTCTCGCATCCATTTCTCTTAAGCGTTGTATGTTGCGTTGCGGTATCGCATCAACATCGGGGTGTTGTTCAATCGCCTGTTCAACGGCCGCTTCTTGCAATATGTGCAACATCGGGTATGGAGAGCGATTGGTGTAATTGGCTGCATCGTCGTATTCGCTATCATTAAACTGATAATGGGGGTGAAAGGTCGCCAATTGCAAGATGCCATCAAGCGCCAAATCTTCCAGTAATGCTTGTGCAAGCTCGACTAAATCAAGGTAATGATCAAAGTCCTCGAATCCATTGGGTATGACCAACAAGCTGGTAGCTTGAACTGAGCGTTGCCGAGTGGCGTCACACTGATCAACCAGTGTTTCAAGCACGCGCGCGACGTCATCACTGGATTCGGTGCGCAGGCTCAAATCATTAGTTTTTATGACCGCGTTGGCAAATGGACACAGATTCAATCCCACCACCACGCGCTTCACCCAACTCAGGGTGCGTGATTCAACCAAAGCTGCCGTGTTGTTATGCACCAAGTCCACAGGTTCCGTATACTCCCAGTATTACGTTGTTGTTCTTAACTAAATATTTGCAAAGCCAGCTCGAAATGAATCCAGAACTAGCCCTGCTTCAGCCGTACCCGTTCGAAAAACTACGGGTATTACTCAACGGTATCACGCCTGCCGATAAATCGTATATTGCCTTGTCTGTTGGCGAGCCCAAACACGATGCGCCACAGTTTGTGCTGGATGCACTCGTCGAAAATCTACGCGGTGTACAAAATTACCCAAGCACGAAAGGCTCCGAAGATTTAAGACAAAGCATCGCCAATTGGCTATGCCATCGTTTTGAACTGGGTAATGCTGAACAATTGGCAAGCGCCCATATTCTACCGGTAAACGGCACCAGAGAAGCCTTATTTGCCATAGCGCAGTGTGTGCTCGATCGCACTGCAAAACATAAAGATGTGTTGATGCCTAATCCGTTTTATCAAATCTATGAAGGCGCTGTGTTACTCGCTGGATGTAAGCCTGCGTTTTACAACATTTCATCCGACGGTGATGCTGATATCAATAACATCACTGATGAGCAGTTTGCCTCTTGTCAGCTTTTTTACTTGTGTAACCCGGGCAACCCAACCGGTAGTGTGTTGTCGCAATCGGCCCTGACACGGCTAATTGAAAAAGCTCAGCAACACAACTTCGTTATTGTGAGCGACGAATGCTATAGCGAAATTTATCGTGAATCTGCAGGCGCACCGACCGGCCTTCTACAAGCGGCGCATGCCATGGGTAACACCACTTATAAGCACTGCCTGGTATTTCATAGCTTGTCGAAACGATCTAATTTGCCAGGCATGCGATCTGGGTTTATTGCAGGCGACGAAGTCATCGTATCGCAGTTTTTACAATACCGAACCTATCACGGTTGCTCGATGGCGCCACCGGTGCAACACGCCAGTGCGGTTGCGTGGCGAGATGAGCAACACGTGCAAGAAAACCGTCTTGCCTACGATCAAAAATACAATGCTGTGCTCAAGCTTCTCGCGCCTGTCATGCAGGTCGAAAAGCCAGATGCCGGTTTTTACCTATGGCCCAGTCTTCCGATAAACGACACGGAATTTACGCAAAAAGCATTAAGCGAAGAGAATGTAGCGCTGGTGCCAGGCAGCTATCTGGGTCGTGAAGTTAATGGAATAAATCCAGGCGCGAACCACGTCCGACTGGCCTTGGTTGCAAAAATGGATGAATGCATTGAAGCTGCGCATCGCCTGGTTAAAATACTAGAAAGGTAGCCGTTGTAACCCTCGCTATCGCGGAATACAATATCGCTATCATTTACACACCATCTACTGAGATATAAAACGCATGAGTGATCTGGAAGCCACAATTAACGCAGCGTGGGAAGCACGCGCTGATATTTCGCCCGGCAGCGCAAGCGACGATGTTAAAAACGCGGTTAATTCTGCGATTGCCATGCTCGACAGCGGCCAGGCACGCGTTGCCGAACCTCAAGGCGTAGGCAAATGGCACGTCAACGAATGGCTAAAAAAAGCGGTATTGCTCTCGTTTCGCCTGCGTGACAATGAAATTATGCCTGCCGGTGGTTTCACCCAGTTCTACGACAAAGTGCCGTCAAAATTCGCCGACATGTCGGCTGAAGATTTCGCTGCATCCGGTGTGCGTGTAGTACCACCTGCCGTTGCTCGGAAAGGCAGCTTCGTCGCCGCTAATACGGTGTTAATGCCTTCTTACGTCAACATCGGCGCATACGTTGACTCTGGCACCATGGTTGATACCTGGGCAACCGTTGGCTCATGTGCGCAAATCGGAAAGAACGTACATTTATCCGGTGGCGTCGGCATTGGCGGTGTACTCGAACCTCTACAAGCCTCGCCCACCATCATCGAAGACAACTGTTTTGTCGGTGCACGCTCTGAGGTTGTTGAAGGCGTAATCGTAGAAGCTGGGTCAGTAATTTCCATGGGTGTATACATCGGCCAAAGCACCCGCATTTACGATCGCGAACGCGATGAAGTCACCTACGGCCGTGTTCCAGCAGGCTCTGTTGTCGTTTCGGGCAATCTACCTTCTGACGATGGCAAATACAGCTTGTACTGCGCGGTTATAGTAAAGCGAGTCGATGAAAAGACTCGCAGCAAGGTTGGCATCAATGAACTGCTTCGTGTGGTTGATTAATAAAAATTAAGTTACATAAGTAAATCCTGCGATCCCTTTTGAACCACCTCAGGTAAAGGGATCGCGGGGCGTTCACAACCACTATTGATGGTCTTGCGTGCTTTTGGGTACAATCTTCGTATAAACAACCTCTCGATCGGTGTCAAATATGGTAACTCGCGTCTACGGTATCCCAAACTGCGACACAGTAAAAAAGACTCGCCGCTGGTTAGACGACAATGGCGTTGAGTACGAATTCCACGATTATAAAAAGCTGGGTATCAGCCTCGATAAGCTCGAACACTGGTGCAAGGATCATGGCCACGAAGCCTTGATCAATAAACGCGGAACCACATGGCGTAGGCTTGATGAATCTGACAAAGAAAAACTGAATCAGAAAAAAGCCATGGGACTAATGCACACAAACACCAGCCTGATTAAACGCCCTATCGTCGAGCACGGCTCAACCCGGTTGATCGGATTTGATGATGTTAAGTATTCAGAAGTATTTGAATAGCAACCGGCTAAAAATAAAACCGATACTGTGCACTACCGGCAATCACCGCTTCGTCAACACCTGTGTTTTGCGAATGGGTATAAGAAAACCGCAAGCCGTGATTTTTAGCCAGCGGTAAATTAAAATCAGCTGCGCCAGATACGCGCGGTGATTCGTCTTGGCGGGTTTCTAGTTTAAATTCTAACTGGAAGGCGGCACCACCAATATAACGCAATAACCCCAAACGCACGCCGACATCAACGAAGTTCTCTTTTAGGCGACTGTACTGCGCCATGGATCCCGTCAATAAACCATACCCAATCGTGTTGTTAAACACTTGCGTTGATTTCCCAATCGAGCCACCGGCTTTGGCCGATAGGCGGCCATCGAGTCGATTGTCGTCACGGGTCAGTCCAACTGATAAGTCCCACGACAGCGTATTAAAAATCAACGCCCTGTCGCTATAAGATTGTAGTTTTACCAATTCGAGCGATTGCAATTGTGAAACGTCATTTTCATCACGCCGTAGTTGCAGGTCACCCAGTGCAATACCAGCACCTTTTAAATACCCATAGTTTCTATCGAGTACATCATGGTAACTCCAACGAATACCAAGTTGAGCGTAGTCGGTTTTGTTGGCACGACCAATACCAATATTTGCCGTGCGTGTGTCATGTGCCTTTTCGGGCGCAACCGGCGTTGGCACAACACTCTCTTCGATCGGTAACTTACTGATCATTTTAAGTAATCGCAATCGCTTTTTCGCCGTTTCAGGCGAGCGGCTGGTGCGGCGCGATCGGTAAGTAATTAAGTCATTAGCAACTCTGATTATCTTTGCGCGCGTTGCTATATCAAGCTCAAGAAATTCTGCACTGAGCGCGACTTCATCGTCATTGGAAATGCGTGTCACCCACGGCTTTAATTTTCGTGGAATTGACTGATAACGCATTTGAATGCCAGTACCCAACGATGGTCGGTAGTGAGTGTCGGTGACAATACCTGCCTTATCAACAGCCTTAACCGTATCGGCAGGAATGGTAGTAACGATGAACTGTTCTGTCAGACTCAGACCTGGACGTGCATAGTCCATCAACTCCAGTAACCGATAAGAGCAGTTTTGCCGAAAAAAATAATAATCAAACTGAATGTCGCGCAACTCCCAAACATGATCGAGCATGCGAGACAATTCCGCTTCGGTGAAGTCAAGTTTATACTCCCAGATATCTCGATTTTCTATGGCACCGTATTCTTGTAGCTTTTTAAAATAGGGAATGGAGCTGAACTTTCCCGCATAACCTCCGGCAATGCCTTTAAATGCATAGCCTGCGGAAAAATTTTCCGAGCCAGTGTCAGCAGCAAAATTTAGTGACCAACTCAACCATTCAGAACTTTCATCAATATTTTCAGGATCAAGCCTGAGTAAGGTGTGCCCAAACATCGACGATGGACTATTCAGGTATGAAGCCGGAAACACCAAAGACATTGAATGCGTGCCAACAATACCTCGCCACTCGTAGTATGAAATGCATTGTTCGGGCACCGCTTCGGCAGGTAGGTTTAAACGTTCACGCAACCACGCCTCGCGCGATACGAAACGACAACGAGGATGGTCATCGGCAATGACATCTTCAACATTGATGAGCAATGCATCAATGCTGGCCAGCAATTCGGCTCGGGGATTATTTTTACCATCACGCGCTAAAAAATACCGCGCATCATCAACCTGACTTTCAATACCCGTGGGGGAGCGATTGGATTTTTGCAAATGCAACAATTGCGTCCACACTTTTTCCAAGTGTAAATTCGATGCAATGGCCTTTTGTAGCAGTGGAGAGTTTGAGGAACTGACAGGTTCAGCCGCATAAGAACTAGCGGTGCAAAACAGCGTAAAGAGCAGTGCCAGATAGCGCACCTTTATTATTATTTGCATTGGTGGGTTTCGCCGAGCCTGCAGTCAATGATCTGAGTACAAGCCCGACGAAACGCGCCGGTATTGCTATGCACCTAGGTGCTTAAAACATTAACCAACGTATTTTTTCAATTTTGCATCTTCAGCCATTACAACAACCATGCTATTCAGCACTTCCTGACCCGTAGTTTCAGTAGTGGGAAACAAAGCATCGAAGTTAGCATGCATGATTTGACTAAAATGCGCGCGATCAGCAGGCTCTACACCCAGCATTACTGCAACTGCATTCAAAGCTTCGCCATGACCTAGCGCAACATCGGTTGAGTATTCATCAAGAACACCGTTGAACCAAACCATGCTGTCGCCACCGTATGTGAGTGGTCCTTCAACACTACATCCATTGGTGCCAAGCGTCATACCGAAGGTAGCGTTACCAGACGTACCATTTGTGGTTAATGCAAACATGTGATTAAGCAGTCCAGTTTTTCCTTCCAGGAGCATGTTGCCCCAACCACAATTCGGGCCACCTGGAGCATCAGCGTAAGTTGCGCTGCTGCAAGCTAGAAGAACTGCACCGGCTAGTAGTTTTTTCATTTTGCTATCCTTTTTCAAATTAATGGTTAGGTCAACTAATCGTGGCTCAATATGGTCGATCATGCAAGCACTATTGTTAACAACTCAAGTCGAAGCGCCATAAATCCAGCGCATAGAAACGAAACTTCAAACATTAAGCCTTTTGGCTAGGACAACAACAAAAACTTGCGTATTCAAAGTTCACACATCCTCCAAATACCGAACCGCAACCGCTCTACCCCACAGCGCAGATATAACTGCCGCCACATCCCCAATCTCACCGGTTGAAAAAAAAGTCTCTCGACCAGCAGCCGCTTCATCGCTCTCTATTTGCAGCTTAAGTTCATCAAGACGCCGCCCCAACTGTCGCGCGACTGCAGCACCAGGTTCGACAACAGTCACTGCATGGCCAACGAGATCTTGAATAACATCACGCACAAACGGATAGTGAGTACAACCCAACACGAGTGTATCGGCACCAGCATCTAATAAAGGGTTTATAAACGTTTTCAGAAGTTCGCGAGTATGTGGCGTGTCTAATTCAGCACCTTCAACACACTGCACTAAACCGGGGCATGGTTGCAGCAGTAACTCAACGTTTTTCCCATACAATTGGGCTAATTTCTGTACGCCGGGGCTATTCACCGTTTGGCTAGTTGCCAAAACGCCGACTACACCAGAACGAGTCAAACTAGCCGCCGGTTTTATTGCAGGCTCTATCCCTACAATAGGGATGTTCAGCATTTCGCGCAGGGTTGTGATCGCAACAACTGATGCAGTGTTGCAGGCGATGACCAAGGCTTTACAATTTTGCTGTTGAAGATAGGTAGCTACCGCTATACAACGGCGAGTGATGTATTCGGGATCGCGCTCCCCATAGGGCATGTGCTGGGAGTCAGCCACATAAAGAAGATTTTCTGCGGGGAGTTGCGCGCGAATGGCGCGAAGTACACTTAAACCACCAACGCCAGAATCAAAAACACCTATTGCCGCGTGGGGCGATGTTGAAACCATTGTGCCTGAAGCTCAACCATGTGGGCTAAACTTCAGTGTACAAAATTAGACAAGACTTTACAGCCTGGTTGACGGCAACAAAGTTATTCCAAATTCAATTTCTCGTGACTCTGGGTCTCATTGCCACCACCTGTTGTCAAGTTTCCAGACACCACGTGTATAGCGCCACCAACAATGGCTGCACCACCACTGTGCCGAGCTGTTCTAAGTGAGTTAAGCGTTCGCCAAGTGTTGGTATTCGCATTGTAGGCTTCCACCGTGTCTAAGGCCGGTGTGCCTGTATCAGACTCACCACCAATCAGGATCACTTCCTCGCCGTAACTTACCGTCATCGCACCTGCACGCTTGGTGGGAATTGGTGCGCCGCTTGACCATTGACCGGTTCCAAAATCATAAATATCTACCGCCCGTACAAGGTTAGAAAACGTGGCTGGGTGATCCGTTTTTCTACCTCCGGCGGCAACCAGTTTATTGCCGACGATGGCTGCGGAAAAATGGTCACGCTGATTCGGTGCATCGGCTAAAGTCTTCCAGGTATTGTTGGCTGGGTTGTATTCATCGAACCAGGCAACCATGCCACCGTCATGCCCATTGGTTGAACCACCAATAATGTATATCTTGTTATTTCGTACTACAACACCTGCTGAACCTCGGCGTCTGTTTTGCGGAATTGTTGCCCCTTGCGACCAGGTTTTCGTGGCCGGGTCGAATATCTGAATACTCGCAACAACATCTTCACTCGGGAAGCAGCAGTCTAGCGAACCGATCACATAGATTTTCCCACCCAACTCTACGGGTTGAAAGTGACTAAGTTCCAACCCTGGTGTGCCCAGGTTTTCCCAACGATTCGTATTCGGGTTATAGCGATTAACTTGTCGCGTGCCGCGTCCACCCATTAAATACAATTCATTTTGATACGTTAATGCAGCAGCCTCATGCCGCGCTTGCGGCTTACTGCCGTTAGAGGTATTCACCACCTGCCACGTATTCGCACCATTAACATTGTTGGCAGAATTATCCGGAGGTGTAACATCATTTACCGTAACGTTAATCGTATCGTTACCAGCTAACTCACCATCATCACTGCTGTAACGCAACACGTAGTCACCAGCGGCGCTAAACGTAACCGTCGTAGATAATGCAGTTCGCTCGCCAAAGGTTACTTCTGCCGGGCCTGAAACACGGGTCCATTCGCCAGCTAAAGTATCGTTAGGCAAACCATCGTCTTGAACCTGTGCAACCACGTTCAATACTTCATCTAAATCGACAACTTCATCGGCACCAGCCATGACTGTTGGTGCTTGATTCATAACCGTGTCGCTAACGATGACTTCAACGGTGTCGGAGGATTCGAATGGTCCGTTGCTTGCGCTAATTTCCAGTAGGTACGTACCCGACTGATCAAAGCTAACAAGGCTATTTGCTGAACTACTGTCTGAAAAAGTAACGTTACCAGGACCGGAAAACTTCTCCCATTGGATAACAGGGATATCAATTGGCATGCCGTCAATCTTAACTGATGCACTCAGCTCAATCGATTCATTGACAACCGCTTGCGTATTCTCTGGTGCTCTGACTATGGGAGCAGCGTTGGTTTCGCCAGAGGTGGTATCGCCATCGGTTGAGCCAGCAGTAGAACCGCCAGTAGAACCGCCAGTAGAGCCGCCAGTAGAACCGCCAGTAGAACCACCAGTTGAACCACCAGTTGAGCCAGCCGTAGAACCATCGGTTGAACCAGCCGTCGAACCATCAGTGGACTCCGAATCACTTTTCCCATCACCACAGGCACTGAGCATGAACACGCTGAGCATAAGTACACTGCATAATGCAGCAGCACGCTTGCCTACATTTTTACAATAAGCTGTTCGGCAGGTAATTGAATTCATAGGGATCGTTCTTCCACAACGCCATATTATTAGAATATTAGCGGCTGAATCACCTGTAACAACAAGTGTGGGCAGGCCCAATAATGTGGGCAGGTTCTCAATTATTTGACTTAGGTCATCTAAACGCGAGGCGGGCTGAGCGTCACAGGCTCAAGTACGATGATAGGTAACAAGGCTGATAACGTGCTTTGGCATAACGGCAAGGCGAATTTTTATTTGGCCCTCATCACAACACTGCGCCAGTGCCGGCAAAAGCAGCTGAACGCTAGGACAATATATTTCAACATCATTTTTCAGAACAATATCTTTGGGATGTGTACAAGGTGAAGACAAGTTTGACAATTGCACATCTTTGAATTGAATAAATTCACCATAAATGGGCCGTAAGCATTTGTACACACTTTCCTTAATGCTAAACAAAGCAACTCGCCCCCAACGTATTTCGAAGTTTGCCTCTAAGGCCTGGCGTTCCGCATCGGTGGCAATAAGTTTAAGGATGTCTTTCTCGACGCGATCAATACGTTCTATATCAATGCCTATTGAAACCAAATCCGAATCATCTTTTGAAACTGCTGCTATGGCCCACTCGTTAGTATGTGAGATGCTGCCAATTGAACCCATTGGCCAAGCCACTGAACCATCACTCTGACGCAACAATTTATTATCATAATCCGGCGTGTTGATACCAATTTCTGATAAGGCGCTCTTCGCACAATATCGGCCAGTTGAAAAAGTATGTTGTCTTTTAGCTACGGATGACTCAATTAAGTCAAGCTCAGACAGTGAAAGCTTTGATACGTGGTCATCCACCGCTTGCACGCTGGCAACCATACCAGCATCCATAAAGGCGTTTTGCCATTGATTAAAATTTTCAATCATGTTTAGTATCAGCGAAGGCGCTTTTGCATAACAGCTAAAGCCAAAGCACCAACAAGGATAATGCCTGAAAGCGCATCTTTGGTATTAAAATTCAATCCAAGCAAGTTTAAACCGTTCGCCACTATCCCCAAAAACAACACGCCAATAAGCGTGCCGGGGACGTTCGGTCGTCCTTGCGGATGAATGGATGCGCCAATAAACACAGCCGCAATGGCATCCAGCAAATAGGAATAACCGGCCAGAGGCGTGAACATTCTTAAGTTCGCCGAGCCAATAATGCCGCCGATGGCACACGTGGCCGAGGCAAACACAAACCCAAAAAACAAATAGTGACGCACCTTAATGCCAGAAACTAAGGCCGCACTTTGTTGCAAACCAATTGCATGCATTCGTTTGCCAAACACGGATCGTTCTAACAGCAAAAAGTAGATAACCAGCACAACAAACGCGATCACAACTTCTGTGGGTATACCAGCGATATCGCCAACTGCCAAATCCCGGTATTCCTGGGCAACACGTCGATAAGAGATGGGACCACCACCGTTGGTGAAAATGCGTTGTACACTGCTGCCAATAAAAAACGTACCCAAGGTCGCCATAAACGGACTGACTTTTAACTTCACCACAAGAAAAGCATTTAACAAACCAACAAGACCACCACCGGCGATGCCAATAAGGACCGCGAAATACCAAGCAACCTGATATTCCTTCATCGCAACGATAGCGAAAGCCGCACCGAAATCCATCGCGATACCAACAGATAAATCAATCCCGCCCATGGTCACGATCAAGGTCATGCCCAAGGCCAGAATCAATAAAATGGCCGAGCCTTCAACAATGTTTAATAAGTTCGAGCCATTTAAAAACGAATCGGTATAGAACGAAAAAAAGGCAACAAACGCGGCGATGATAATCAAAAAACCGTAGCGCACAAATATCGCTTTGGCACCAAAGCCCTCAAAGCCTGTGTTGCTCGTCGTGTTACTCATGACTGCGCTCTACCCGAATAAGCCGCTGATGCAACCACAATGAGTATTAAGGTCCCCTTTATACATCCGGTCCAGAAAACATTTACCCCAATCGACTTAAAACCCACGGATAACGCAGTTACCAATACAGCGCCTAGCACAGCACCCCATACCGTTACGATCCGTCGAGGAGAGAAAGCTGCACCGAGAAATGTTGCTAGTACCATTTCGAGCAGCAAATTTTCTTCTGAGCCTGGGGTTGAACCCGAACCTCGAGCTAATACAAAAAAGGATGCTAAAAAACCAGCAAGCGCTGCTATAAAAAACGATTGCGCGACGAGTGACGACGTTTTAATACCAGACACTTCGGCCGCGTCGCGACTTCCACCCACTGCCTGCAATTGCATGCCCCATCGGGTTCGATGCACTGCAAAACAAAAGAGCAATACAAACACGGCAGCGATCAATACGGCACTTGGAACACCAGCTACGTTGGCATCGCGTATATAAATAACAAACGGGTGATCAACGTTTATGCGCCGGCTTGAGGTAATGACTTTTGTCACCCCGACCGCCGCAACCGAACTGGCAAGCGTAGCCAACAATGGCGTCATGCCAATCGCAACAACCAGTACAGCGTTTAACACGCCCATCGTCACCGCCGCTACGGCAGCTAAAGCAATGGCAGACCAAAGTGGCGATCCATGATTGGTCAGCTGATCGGCAAGAATACCTGCGCATATGATCGCTGTGGCAGGGATGGATAAGTCTATGCCACCAGAGACTACATCGTCTCCGCCAGCCACCACAACCGTTGCCAAACCCAAACAAACAACCACGGTGGGCACACTTTGCTTCAATATTAAATTGATCGTTGCCGGGTCGGTCAGGTTGGGCGCAGAAATACCAAGATAAATCAGCAACACTATAAATATAATCAACGGCGCGGCTGAGAACAATGCACCGGCCGAGAACAAAGCGGGTCGACTTACAGAGTTAGTGCCGCTCATGCCGTACTCGCCACTCTTGCGCCAGAGGTTGACAGAGCCAACAGAGAATCGAAATCGATGGCATCTATGGGTGTATCTTCAACCACTTCACCACGATACATCACCATGATTCGGTGGCATAATCCAAGCATTTCTTGCGGATCAGAAGATGACACAATCACCGCTGCACCATTGGCAGCGAGTTCTTTAATCAGTTGGTAGATTTCGACCTTCGCGCCAATATCGACACCTACAGTAGGTTCATCAAGGATAAACAGCTTAGACTGCGTGGCTAACCAACGCGCTAACACCACCTTCTGTTGATTGCCGCCACTTAAGAAACGAGTAATGGCTTTGGGGTTTCGTGGTCGAATATCGATTTGCTCGCTAAGCTCGTTTGCACGCTTTAACGACAGGCCACGTTTTTCCATGCGTGCCCACGCAACTTCGTCTAGAGACGCAAGATTAATGTTATCGCCAACACTCATATTCAATACAAGACCATCATTGCGCCGATCTCTAGGCACTAGTACGATCCCATTCGCTACAGCATCGGCAGGTGACTTCAGCTTAAGCTCACGCCCGTCAAATTGCATATCGCCAGCTTCCGCCCGGCGCAAGCCATAAAGCGTATCGATAAACTCTTCACGCCCCGAGCCAATTAACCCAGCAACGCCAAGTACTTCCCCAGCACTGATATTAAGATCAACGTTAAAAAAGCGACTGTTATCGCCAAGAGCACTGACGCTGAACATGCGAGCACCATCGCTGTGCTTTTTTTCTGGATACAGCGCATCGATATCGCGTCCTACCATGTTATGAATAATGGTTTGGGTGGAGTTGGCATCTACGCGATTTAACTGGGCAACCGTCGCACCGTTTCGGAACACGGTAACTTCATCGCAAAGATCGGTGATCTCGCCCAAGTAGTGCGATACATAAATCATCGATATTCCACGCTCTTTTAAACGGCGAATCGCTTTGAATACCTGTTCGGTTTCACCACTGGCTAAAGGCGCGGTAGGTTCATCGAAAATAACCAGTCTGGCTTTGTCATCAATCAGTGCACGGGCAATTTGCACCAGTTTTTTTTCTGCTGGACTTAAGGTCCGAATAAGCGCCTTACCATCAAGTTCGCAATTGAGAGACTCTTTTAAAAATTGCTCCGCTCGACGACGCATGCGCCGACCGGCCAAACCGAGCACACCGTGCTGTTCTTGTCCCATAAACACAGATTCAGCAACAGTGAAATAAGGCACGAGGTGTAATTCTTGATGAATAAAGCGAACGCCTGCTTCATGCACCACCGCAGGCGCTAACGCATCACAAGCCGCACCGTTAATTGAAACGGTACCCTCGTCACGCGTGTAGATACCAGCCAAGACTTTGATGATGGTGGATTTTCCCGCACCGTTTTCTCCAACCAGACCATGGATAGAACCTTTGCGGACGAAAAGGTCGGTCTTATCGAGCGCCTGAACGCCGGGGAAGGCTTTTGAAATGCCTTGCATTTCTAAGATATGTTCAACCGGCAAGGTCATAGTGCAAGGCTAAGTAGCAGGATGTGCGAGACTTAAAGAATAGCAAAGCGGGATGCGAATTGTCTTCACACCCCGCCCTTTCTAACGATTGGAGGAATCGTTACTTACAAGGTACCGTAGCCTAATTCTTCGTAGACGGCTTTGGCTTCTTCAGGACCATTCACTGGACGTACATCAACGAATGTTTGAGGAAGCAAGGATTCACCAGCGAAATGACGAGCTGCATTCATCGCTGCAGTTTGACCAATCAAACGCGGTTGCTGTGCAACGTTGGCAACAAACGGGCTACCATCTTCTGCCATGATTTCAAGCGTATCAGGCCCCCCATCTAAGGCTGTGACTTTTACATCTGTACGGCCCGCTTCTTCCAAAGCTTGCACTACACCGATCGCCGGTTGATCCCAACAACCAACATGAATTGCATCAAGCGTACCTTCTGGGTATTGGTTTAAAAGATCCAACGTTTTCTTTC
Source organism: uncultured Granulosicoccaceae bacterium (assembly GCA_938035945.1). Classification (GTDB taxonomy): domain Bacteria; phylum Pseudomonadota; class Gammaproteobacteria; order Granulosicoccales; family Granulosicoccaceae; genus Granulosicoccus. Next base: position 2,459 of record CALHOU010000113.1, on the reverse strand, counting down.
GCGCATCTTCAGGTGCGTTAGCAAACTCTTCTGCCAGCTCAGGCTGAATTATTTCGATGCCAGGGTAATCTTGCAGGACATATTTCCATAGTCCGGCACGAATGCCACAGATACGCAATGCACCTTCGAAGGCATTGAATACGGCAACCTTACCTTTGCCACCGATTGCATCAGCCATGTAACGACCAATGGTTGTACCCATGTAGTAGTTGTCAGAGGTGGTGTTGTTAACACCATGAGGCGACAAGTGATCTACCGTGAATACGGGTATTCCAGCACCTTTCAAGGCTTCAAATTTTGGTTCAACAGCACCATCTCCAAGAATGGATATGACTGCGTCAACTTTATTCGACAACAATATGTCGTGATTATCGGCGTGTACTTGGTTGTCTCGGCCACCATCAACAGGTACCGGTTCGCCACCAAGCTCTTTCACCATATCCAGTGCGCCGTTGAATGCTTCACGGTCCCAAAAGTGCTGGGTACCAACAACTGCTACACCAATCTTTTTTCCCTTCAACGATAAATCAGCCGCCTGCGCAGCCCCTGACAACAGAACGGCAGCGCCAACTCCTAGCGCGGTGGAAAATGCGCTTTTGATCAATGTTCGATGTTTTCTCATCTTCGTTTTCTCCAAGTTTTTATTAGCAGCTCAAATTCTCGGTTCGAGCCAAATTGACTAAACACGCGAGCGCAGTTCCGGCGAAGAGCCCAGTCTGAGTCGACGTAAGAAAAAAAAGCCAAGCTAACTTATGTCAAACTAGGTACCATTTGTCAAATATTGATTTAATTTGAGAAGCCGAACTGCTAGGAGGGAACGTGTCGAATTTTGATGCAATGTTTGTCGGATTGACGATTTTAGACATCGCGGGCCGCCCAGTGGAGGCCATACCCGAAGGTGGCGGCATCGCATTCATTGACGAAATACGCATGAATGCTGCCGGCACCGCTGCTGGAGCCGTTATCAACGCGGCAAAACTCGGGCTTCAATGCGCAACCGCTGCCTGTGTCGGAAATGATGAAAAGGGCGACTTTATCGTCGCCAGCTACGAAGAATTGGGCATAGATTGCTCTCACATCGCACGCACTGACACCATGGCAACGTCAGCCACTATTTTACCAATCAGACCCAATGGCGAAAGACCGGCCCTGCACTGCCGAGGTGCTTCCGATGAGTTGTTCGTCAGTGAAGCTCAGTTTGAATCAGTGTGCAATGCACGGTTTTTACATCACGGCGGTACCGGATTTCTAGCCGCCATGGATAAAGGCCAAAGTGCGAAGTTATTGGCCTACGCTAAGTCCAAAGGGCTCACCACTACTTTTGATTTAATCGGTCCAAATGAAAATACCAATGGCTTGCTTAGTGAGCTACTACCACACGTTGACTATTTCATGCCCTCTATGGAAGAAGCAGAATTTCTCAGCGGCTTGAAAGAACCAAGTTCAATCGCGCGCTTCTTCATGGAGATGGGTGCGCAGAATTGTATTTTCAAATGGGGTGAAAAAGGTTCTTTCATTAAAACTCTCGATAAGGAATTTTTAATTCCAGCCTACAAAGTTGAAGTATCGGACACCACCGGTTGCGGTGATAGTTATTGCGGCGGTTTTATCGCAGGCCTTGCAAAGGGTTACTCGCTCGAAGAAGCCTGCGAGCTTGGCACTGGAACATCGGCTTTGGTGGCCAGTGGGCTAGGATCGGATGCAGGCGTTGTTGACTTAGAACAAACGCTAAAATTTATGCGCGAAGCCGATCGATTAAATTAGCTATAGCGTTGAGCTCTATTGCTCATCTTTGGTTTGCAAACCATACGACTTAAATTTTTCCAGCACAATATCAATTTCTGCGTTTGGCAATATAACCATATTGCCGAGCATACGCGCTTGATAATATTGCCTGGACAATGCTTCTAGTTCCACAGCCGCCCACATGGCTTTATCCAGATTTGCACCGGCGACGACCATGCCATGATTTGCCATTAAACACGCTGAGCGGTCTTGAAAAGCTTCGAGTATATTATCGCTAAGCTCTGTGGTTCCAAATGTCGCGTAGTCAGCACAGCGAACTGAATTGCCACCAAACGCGGCAATCATATAATGGCAGGCAGGTATAGCTTGACGGCCAATAGATAGCACTGTGGCATAGTTAGAGTGGGTATGCACAACAGCCCCAAACGCTGGATTGCTTTTGAGTATGGCACGATGAAAATGCCATTCGCTTGAAGGCTTGCATGGGCCTTCATAGTGATCAATGTCATGTACCAATGACATACTGGCAATTTGCTCAGGCTCCATCTCTTCATAAGCCACACCACTGGGTGTGATAAGCATTTTGCCGTTATAAGCTGCACTAATGTTGCCCGAAGTACCTTGGTTTAAACCACTGTCATTCATTTGCCGACACAGTGCGATTATTTTTTTTCTTATTGTTAGTTCGTCCAACACCTTTCTCCAAAATCAAG
>CALHOU010000112.1 GCA_938035945.1 uncultured Granulosicoccaceae bacterium | reverse complement strand
TTCAATGTACAGGTTGTCACTCAAGCGCACCAATTCAAAATGAAAGGCCTCATCCGCTTCCGCCCAGGCTTCGCGGTTTTCGTTTGCCAGCGCCGTGTCCATAGCTCGTATGGTGTCGCGCATTGGGCGGAGCATTTTGTTTGAAAGGCCAGCTTGTGCCGCGGTTCTGGCCGACATGCATTCGAGCTCCGTGAGTACGGCATAAATGTTTGCCATATCTTGCACGGATATGGCTTTAATTTTAATGCCCTTTCGCGGTTGAACTTCGAGTAAGCCTTGAGCTTGAAGCATGAGTGTGGCTTCACGTACGGGGGTGCGAGACATGCCAAGACGATTGGCGAGTTCAGTTTCTAGGTGATTTGAATCGGGGAGCAGTTCACCGGAAAAAATCAGTTGCCTGATTTTTTGCATTGCAACATGTGTAGCTGACTGTTGTTTGGGTGCTTTGGTTACATCTGCCATACATCAACCCTAACGCTCTAGTTTCCATAAACAACGCATGAAGGCACGTCAATATACAAAAGCGAAAATGTACAAAAGCGATTCACATGAATTCGCCTCTACGTACAATCTAACACAACATATCCTCGCTAAGCTATCACTTAATTGTGATTTATTAATCAATCGGTTCAACATAACGATCAATCGGCGCGCTTGCAAACCGCTCGATAACGGTGTTCGGCTCAACGACAATACTCTTGGATTGATGCAATCAATCGAATAGACTGATTCCACTTCAATTGAGGGTTGTCATGTGCGCTACACCAGTGACTCATTAAAGACGCTGACGGATACGGTTCTGCGTGGTTTTGGATGTAATGAGAAGGAAGCAATGATTGTTTCTGATCATCTCATCCTCGCGAATTTGACAGGACACGACTCTCACGGCATTGGTATGTTGCCTATGTATGCATTGCAGGTTCGTGACGGCAACTTGATACCCAATCAAACGCCCGTTTTTCATGATCCTATCGGGGCAATTTCGGTTGTCGATGCACAACGTGGGTTTGGTCACCATATGACTTTGCTCGCTCTGGATCATGCGATGAAAACCATTGACGAGCATCGCGTAGCCGTATTGGGATTGCGCAATGCGGGGCACGTGTCTCGGGTTGGCACTTACTCTGAGTATTGTGCGGCGAAAGGCTATGTGTCGATTCACTTTGTGAATGTGGTTGGGCATCAACCTTTGGTGGCGCCTTATGGGTCAAAAGAGGCAGGCTTTGCCACCAACCCAATCAGTATGGCTATGCCGATTGAAGGTCAAGCCAAACCATTACTCGACATGGCTACCAGCACAGTGGCCTTTGGCAAAATCCGTGTTGCCAGTAATAAAGGTGAAACCGTGCCTTTGGGTTACCTCGTTGATGCTGACGGTGTGCCCACCACCGATCCCAATCCGATGGCAACTGCAAAAAGTGGTGCTTTGTCAGCATTTGGAGAGCATAAGGGTTCAGGTTTAGGTTTGTTTGCAGAGATTTTGGCTGGTGCATTGGCAGGGCAGGAGACCATTGCAGACGCTAAGTACATCCCTGAAGGTGTGTTCAACAATATGTTCTCTATCATTGTTGATCCCTCTGCATTTGATAGTGCCGATGAAATAGCTCGACGCACGACTCAATTCTACGATTTTATAAAAGCCAAGCCGACAGCAAAAGGTGTTGATGAATTGTTGATGCCGGGAGAGCCGGAAAAAATTAGCCAAAAAGAACGCTTGGCTAATGGCATTCCGGTGGATGCTGAGACTATGCGGCAGATCTATGAAGTGGCTGAGTTGTTTGATATGAATGAAGCGCAACTTAAACCGATGTTGGTTGAGGCGTAGTTTTTAAAGCAGGCTGGCAATGCGCTCAGCCTGTGTGCAAACGGTATTGCGCGATTATGCAGCATTTAAATTAGGCCATACCTCGAGCAGGCTTATCGTGCTCAATCGTGAATGCCATGCCATCCAACAATTCATCCAAATCGGGACGCGCTGATGGGCCGTTTGAGATAGCTGCAATTTGTACTGTGTTATCTGGACGAAGACAAAACACACCAGGCTCGGCAAAGCGACGATCGGTTTCATCGGGTGTCAGTGGGTCGCTGACGTAGAGGCCGAGCTTGCGCATATCGGCTTCGCTAAGGTCACAAGCGATGTCAAAGGTCCAACCAAACTCTTCAACATCACTTTTGGCTTTCTCAATCGGGTCGCCGGACACTACTAGTATGTCGAAGCCTGCATCACGCCATTGACCTTGCATTGCTTCAAGTTTGTTTAGGTATTTTTTGCAACGACCACAATGTTTGCCTCGGTACACCACCAACAAAAACCATTTACCGTTTGTACCTTCGAAAGTCATGGAGCTGCCATCAAGACGAGTAGCAGCAAAGCTGGGTAGCGCCGCGCCGGCGGCAGGTTTTGGGCTGGTCATAGTCAGTGTGCTCTAAAAAAAGTTGAATCAAGGCTTGATTGTACTCTACTGTTGATATACATTAAACCATATGGTTGAATGTAATTTAGACATTAACAGCATATTTCACTCGCTTGCCGATCCGACTCGGCGCGACATTTTGAAGCGTGTTTGTGAGACTGAGCTAACCATTGGCGAATTGGCGCAAAAGTATGAAATGTCTTTTGCAGCAGTGGCCAAACATTTAAAAGTGCTGGAAAAGGCCAGGTTAGTTAGTAAACGAAGGTCGGGAAAACAACAAATAGTTAGCGCGGAAACGGCGACGGTTGAATTTGCCAGCGAGCATTTGAAACAGTACGAGAAAATTTGGGAAGGTCGATTTAGCAAGTTAGATGAAATCTTAAAAGAGGAATAGTCTCCTCAAACTAATACATCCTTAGGAGAGCAGCATGGGCAAGACAAGCGTTACCGTTTCCGAAGATAAAAAGTCGCTCATTATTGAGCGTCGGTTCGACGCTGCAAGAAACAAAGTGTGGGCAGCGTTTACGCAAAAAGACATTTTTGTTCGCTGGTATGCTCCGGATGGTTGGAGCGCAAGCGTTGAAAAATTCGATTTCTCCGTGGGCGGCGAGACTTTGTTCAGTATGACCTGTGAAGATAAGGAACAGGGCGAATGGTATGGTCAGACTGAACGTGGCAAGTTCGTTTATACCAGCATAGATGCTGAAAATACATACGGCTTTCGCAATCATTTTGTTGATGAACAAGGTGCTGATCAGGAAGGTATGCCTGTTTCAAACACGGCGATGGTGTTTACTGACGAAGATGGTGGGACGCTGGTAGTGGCAACTGATGTTTATGATTCGGCAGAAGAGCTGCAAATGATTTTAGAAATGGGTGCAGCTGAAGGAATAGAACAGACTTGGGATAAGCTTGGGCAAATGCTGAAATCCTAATCTGTGTAGTGATCATTCGGATTGCCAATGTTCCAGCTATCGCGTTGTTTCAAATCGTCAGCTGTTGCTTTGGTTAAAATATTCGAGATAAATATTCCAATTTCTAAGGGTTGCGACATCTCGCCTTTGGCCTCAATTTCCTTAAAAGCGGTAACTGTGGCAGAGGGCTGAGACGACGTTAAGATGGCGTTGACCAAAGGCGTTTGCACCGCACCGGGAAACACGCGAATGATAGTAGAATCACGCATCTCTTCGACCGCCGCGCGTGCTGCCATTTGCGCTGCGGCTTTCACAATTGAGTAACCCGTCCAACCCACACGTACAGTACTTGCCGAGTATGAATCGATGTACACAATGCGCGCACCGCTTAGCTGTGTCTTTAGTGCATTGTTGATAGCGATGGGCGCTGAGACATGTACATTGAAATCAGCATTGAGTTTATCTGTTTCAAGTGCATGATAACTTGTTGGTGATACTTGGGAACCGGCGCAATGTACGAGACCATCAATTTGATCTAAATTTTTGGCCACTGCAATGAGCGTGTTGCGTCCTGAGCCGGTTGATAAATCAGCAGTAACAATTTGGATGTTATCGGGGTAACTACTTTTCAAGGTTTGGAGACGTTCAACATTGCGCGCTGTAGCGATAACGTGTTGCCCTTGCGATGCTAAAGCGGCAGCCACACCCGAGCCTATACCGGATGATGCGCCAGTTACCATGTATGCCATAGTCAAATCCACGTAGATCGGCTAATGGAATTTAGCCGATACGTGATTCTATCGCGATTGAATGGATTCTGTGGCAGGGGTGCAGCCGTTATTTAGGCCGCTTTTTTGTTATCACCGCGTCGCCATGTGTGGTATTTCTCAACCCACTTCAGTAATGTTTCCGGTTGATGTGCACGCTTCCATTCACCGGCAGCGTATTTATTGGCCTCAGACATGGTGGGGTAGATATGGATGGTGCCCAGAATCTTATTTAATCCCAAGCCGTGTTTCATTGCTAATACGTATTCTGAGATCAACTCACCTGCGTTTGCACCAATTATGGTAACGCCAAGAATCTTATCTTTGCCTGGTACAGTTAATACTTTCACATGGCCATGCGCCGCGCCATCAGCGATAGCTCGATCCAAATCATCTATGCCATAGGTGGTGACCTCATACGGACGATTTTGTTCTTTGGCTTCTGTTTCGTTTAAACCAACTCGCGCAACTTCCGGGTCAGTAAAGGTCGCCCATGGAATCACGCGGTAGTCTGCGCGGAATTTCTTAAACGTACCAAACAAAGAATTCACGCTGGCATACCAGGCTTGATGTGCGGCGACGTGGGTAAATTGATAGGGGCCTGCGACATCGCCAACTGCATAGATGTTAGGGAAGCGCGTTTGCAAATACTCATTCACTTCAATCGTACCGTTTCTGCGGGTGCTGATCTCGAGCTCTTCTAACCCAAAACCTTTCGAGCGCGCGCTACGGCCAACAGCAACAATGATTTCGTCGAACGCAAGTTTTATTTCTTCACCGTCTCTTTCGCAAACCAGGTATTTTTCACCTGAATCATCCACTTCAACACCAACGGCTTTGGTGTTCACCATCACGTTCACGCCGTCGTCAATGAATTTTTGTTGGATCATCTCTGAGATTTCAGGGTCTTCGCGATTCATGATGCGATCAACCATTTCAACCTGCCACACGTCGCTGCCTAATCGTTTGAACGCTTGGGTTAATTCGCAGCCAATAGGGCCTCCACCGAGTACCACAAGACGCTTGGGTAGTTCAGTGATGTTCCATAGGTTGTCCGATGTTAGATATTCAACTTTATCCAAACCGGGAATGGGTGGCACGAAAGGTTGCGCACCAGTAGCAACGATGATGTTTCTGGTGGTTAGGGTATTACCATTGACTTCAACTGTCCAAGGAGATGTAATTTTTGCATCACCTTGCACAACATCAACGCCTAAGTTTGTATAACGCTCAACCGAATCATGTGGCTCGATCTTTTTAATAACATCGTGCACACGCCCCATCGTTTTCGCAAAATCAATTTCACCGCTGGCAGTTTCAACGCCATAGTGAGCCGAATGCTTAATTGAATCCATGAGCTTTGCGCTGCGGATTAATGCTTTTGATGGAACACAGCCAAAGTTCAGACAATCACCACCCATTTTGTGGCGCTCAATTAGAGTAACACGCGCTTTGACGGCCGCACCTATGTAAGCTGAGACTAAACCACCGGCGCCCGCACCAATCGCAACAATATCGCGATCAAAGGTTTCTGGTTTTGGGTGGTCGGCATAGACTTTTCGTGCTTTCATGAAATCGATGATTTTTTTCGCAACCAGAGGAAAGATACCCAACAGTGCAAAAGAGAAAATAATTTTCGGTGAAAGAATTCCGCCAAGGCGGTCGATTTTTGCTAGCTGGGTACCGGCGTTTACAAACACAATGGTGCCGGCCAACATACCGATTTGGCTCACCAGATAGAACACACCAGTTTTGATTTTGGTTAACCCCATAACAAGGTTTACCAGGAAGAACGGAAAGACCGGAACCAGGCGAACAGTGAATAAATAAAACGCGCCGTCCTTGTCAATGTTGTCGTTAAATGTTTGCAGCTTGTCACCAAAGCGCGATTCGATGGTGTCGCGCAATAAAAAGCGTGATACGAGAAACGCGATTGTTGCACCAATCGAAGAAGCAAACGACACGATTAAAGTACCGGTGAACAATCCGAAAATGGCTCCCGCTGCCAGGGTTAAAATTACTGCACCCGGAAGCGACAGGGAAGTTGCAATAACATAGACAGTGAAGAAGCTTGCAATAACCAAAAATGGTCGATTGCTATACAAGTCATTTAGCGCAGCTTGCTGACTCTTTAAATAGTCCAAGCTCAGGAACCGGCCCAAATCGAATACGAAAAACGCTGCCACGAGTACTATGACTATGGCAATGAGGACTTTCTTGTTTTTCATACCGCTAGAAACCTGATTAAGTGATTAGTTGCTGTGTAGGATGCAATCTTTGCTTAGTAGTTCCTTGTAAGGTTGATCGGATGCCAATTCGATACCATAATCGCCCATAATCCGGAAGACAAACCCATTAATGCGCACCAATTCTAACCGATTGACCCTGTTAGCCCCTGGTTGCTTCTCCGCGCTAGCGCATGCGCAAGATGCTCCAATCCAGCAAAATCGTGCGCAAAATACACCTGAGATCAATGATTCGAAGGTGCTAAGCACTGCCACGCAATCCTACGAGCAGGCATTGGCGGAAGTGTTGCATCAACCAGTGCCTAGCTTAGGGCAACTGCCGATCGCGCAACACCGTTTTTTATTTGACACTGACAAAAAAGCGCCACAACATTGTGTTTGTGCCGAATTGGTTCATTTGCAAGCTGATAAAGACAATGCGCGGCTCTTGCCGATGCAGTCATTGGCGCTAAGTGATGATGATTCCAATCAGTTGATTCAAGCATTGAACGACCTGATTCAAGCCGATGGTATGGAAGTGATTCGAACTAAACCGAATAGCTACTACTTAACCGGTATGGATGCAAGTCATTTGGATTCATGGCCTGCTCATGCAGTGGCGAACGGTAAAATTGCTAACTACCTGCCGCGCAAAAGTGAAGCGGGTGATTGGCGTCGTTTAATCACTGAAGTGCAAATGTTGTTTTATTCACATCCGGTTAACCAGAGTCGAGCAGCCAACGGCCAGCTGCCTATAAACGCTATGTGGTTTTGGGGCGGCGAGCAATTGCATGAATACCAAACGGTCAACGAACTCCAACTGATCGCAAACGATGCCTTTGCCTGTGGATATGGCAAATCCATTGGCGTCCCAACCCTGCGTGCAGATGAATTTCTCTGGCCTCAGGATACATCTGAAATAAAGTATAGTGAAACGGTTGTGGTTGATCTTGGTGTGTACAGCGCATGGCTATGCGGTGATCAAGATGCACTGCTGAAAGCTAAAAAAGATTTGCACGACCAATGGATAGCGCCGGCGCAAAACGCTGTGGCCAATGGTGCGCTTGCAGAATTTATCCTAGACGGGTGTGAAGGTCAGGCGATTGTTGAAAAACCAAAAGCCAGATCGCTTGGTTTTTCTTTCAAACGATTCTCGCTGCGCAATCTATTTAATAAGCGGCGTAGTTCATAAATCGCATGAGCGTTCCAGTCACCATCGCACGCATTGCAGCACCGTCCAAGCTTCGAAAACTGCATGCCAACAAGTTGGCTAATCGTTTATTGAACGCGCGTGGTGTTGAATCAGCCCAGGAACTTAAATTTGCCTTAGCCGACCTTCCTCGCCCGGATTCATTACTTGGCATTGACGCGGCTGTCGATCGGTTACTCGAAGCACGCCAGGCACAGCACAAAGTGCTCATCGTTGGCGATTATGATTGCGATGGTGCTACCAGCACCTGTTTGGCCGTGCTGGCGCTTCGCGCAATGGGTTATGAGCAGGTTGATTACCTGGTGCCCAATCGTTTCGACTATGGCTATGGATTGTCGCCAGCCATTGTTGATGTGGCTGCCAAAACAAAACCAGATTTAATTGTCACTGTTGATAATGGTGTGGCCTCAGTTGACGGTGTCGAACGCGCGAGAGAACTGAACATTGATGTTGTGGTAACTGATCATCACCTACCACCGGCTGTGTTACCGCGTGCCGTGGCATTGGTTAACCCGAATATTCCCGGCGCGACTTTCCCCAGTGGCAATTTGGCAGGTGTTGGCGTTTGTTTTTATGTGTTGCTGGCATTGCGTGCGCGCTTGGCCAAGGAAGGTATTGCAGGCGGTGAGGTAAAACTCGCTGACTTTCTTGACTTAGTTGCAATCGGCACCGTCGCCGATGTTGTGCCTTTAGACAAAATTAATCGAACGTTGGTAGAGCAGGGCTTACGCCGCATCCGCCAAGGCTATACCCGACCTGGTGTGCTTGCCCTCTTATCAAGAGCTGGCAGGGTTGCCGATCGCATCACTGCGAGCGATATTGGCTATACGATTGGTCCGCGCTTGAATGCAGCAGGGCGTTTGGATGACATGACGCGCGGGGTTGAATGTTTATTGTGTGAAGACGAAGCACAAAGCTTAAAGCTTGCCACCGATCTAGACACATTGAATAAACAACGCCGTTCCATAGAACAAAAAATGCGCGAAGAAGCGCAAAGCGTGTTGGCTGACGACGAATTGCTAAACGTGGGTAGTCAGGCTGCCTTTGGATTGGTTCTATTTGATGAAAGTTGGCATCAAGGCGTGATAGGTATTGTGGCGGGGCGCCTTAAAGAGCAGTTGAATAAGCCAGTTGTGGTCTTCGCTGCTGATGGCGATGACTTTGTGAAAGGGTCCGCACGATCAATCCCCGGCGTGCATATCCGAGATGTGCTGGATTCAGTTGCCACCAACAATCCTGATCTTATAAACAAATTTGGTGGGCATGCCATGGCGGCAGGCTTAAGCCTTGCGCGCTCGCGGTTCAGCGAATTTAGCGAAGCGTTTAATAAGGAGGTGAAGCGGGTGCTCGATGGCGAATTACCCAATCGCGAATTGCACAGCGACGGCAGCTTAGGTGATGCCGATCGTACCTTGACCACGGCAACGCTAATTGCCGACATCTGCCCGTGGGGCCAGGAATTTCCCGCGCCACAATTTGACGATCTGTTCATGGTTGAGAGTGCAAGAGAAGTCGGAACAGGGCATTTGAAGCTCAGTCTTCGATCGTGCCCCGGCGACTCGGATGACTACGGCAACATCTACGATGCGATTGCGTTTAACCAGCCAAACAGCTTTTCAATTGGCGACACCGTTCACGTCGTCTATGCCTTATCGGTTAACCATTTCCGTGGCAGCCAAAATTTGCAACTTCAAGTAGCGCATATCCAGATAAGTGAAAGCTAATTGAGCTAAACTTAGGGCCGTTCTTAGTAAAATATACCGGCTTTTCCCATGATCGAGATCAACCCTTACGTCCAGCATATCGAGGACCTTCGCGCGCGCGCCGAATCTCTCAGGGGGTATCTTTGACTATCAGGGCAAAAAAGAGCAGCTAGAAGAAATCCTGCTTGAGCTGGAAAATCCCGATGTGTGGGCCGACCAAGAGCGCGCGCAAAAGCTAGGGCAACAACGCTCATCCTTGCAGGACACCCTCGATGTCTTCGACACCCTCGATTCAGGCTTGGGTGACGCCACCGATTTACTCGAAATGGCGCGTGAGGAAAACGACGAGGAAACCTTAAATTCTGTGGTTGATGATTTGGCCGGTTTCGAAAAGCGCGTGGCCGATTTGGAATTTCGTCGCATGTTTGCAGGCGACAACGATGCGGCCCATGCGTTTCTCGATATTCAATCGGGCAGTGGTGGAACTGAAGCCCAAGATTGGGCTGAAATGCTCTTGCGTATGTTTTTGCGTTGGGGTGAGCGCGAAGGTTTCAAAACCGAACTCATTGAGGTTTCTCCGGGCGATGTTGCTGGTATTAAATCGGCGACCATTCGTTTTGAAGGCGAATATGCATTCGGTTGGCTGCGCACCGAAACGGGTGTGCACAGGCTAGTCAGAAAAAGCCCGTTTGATTCTGGTAGCCGCCGACACACATCCTTTGCCGGTGTTTTCGTATCGCCGGAAATCGATGACGACATTGATATCGATATCAATCCGGCGGACTTACGTATCGATGTGTACCGTGCCAGTGGCGCTGGTGGTCAGCACGTAAACAGAACCGAATCGGCTGTGCGAATAACGCATGCGCCATCGGGTATTGTTGTTCAATGTCAGAATGACCGGTCACAGCATAAAAACAAAGCCACGGCCATGAAGCAGTTGAAATCAAAACTGTACGAAGCTGAATTGCAAAGACGCAGTGGCGATCAGCAAGCGGTTGAAGACGGTAAATCGGACATTGGTTGGGGAAGTCAAATTCGTTCATATGTATTGGACCAATCACGCATTAAAGACTTACGCACCAACATTGAAACCAGCAATACCCAAGCGGTACTTGATGGCGATATTAATCAATTTTTAAAAGAAAGCCTGAAAGCTGGCCTTTAATATATTAGGAAAAGTTGAAGCAAACATGAGCGAAGACGAGAATCAATTAATTGCCCAACGCCGCGAAAAGCTTAACGCGATGCGTGAACAAGGTAATGCCTTTCCTAATCAGTATGAGCCGAAACACAAAGCAGCTCAGTTGCACAGTGAATTCGGTAGCATTGAAAAAGAAGCCCTGGCCGAACAAGGTGTCGCCGTCAGTATTGCCGGGCGCATGATGTCACGACGCGTTATGGGTAAGGCAAGCTTTGCAGGCTTGCGCGATGTCACCGGCAACATTCAGTTGTTTGTGCAACGTGAGCAAGTCGGTGAAGAAGCTTATGCTGATTTTAAAACCTGGGATATTGGTGATATTGTTGCGGCCGAGGGTACCTTGTTCATCACAAAAACCGGTGAACTAAGTGTCAAGGTTGGCAATATGCAATTGCTAACCAAATCTTTGCGGCCTTTGCCGGAGAAGTTTCATGGTTTAAACGATCAGGAAACGCGCTACCGTCAGCGCTATGTTGATTTGATCATGAATGAAGATACGCGTGCAACGTTCCGTATGCGCAGCGCTGTTATTGCCTACATCAGGCAATTTCTGATTGAGCGTGAGTTTTTGGAAGTTGAAACACCCATGATGCAGGTGATTCCAGGTGGTGCCGCGGCTCGGCCGTTTACCACCCACCACAACGCATTAGACATGGAATTGTTTTTACGCATAGCGCCAGAGCTCTACTTAAAGCGCTTGGTCGTGGGTGGTTTTGAGCGTGTGTTTGAAATTAATCGCAATTTTCGCAATGAAGGTTTAAGCACACGGCACAACCCTGAATTCACCATGCTTGAGTTCTATCAGGCCTACGCCACTTACGAGCACTTGATGGATATCACTGAAGAGATGTTTCGCGGACTGGCTGAAAACGTGGTTGGCAATATGAACATTCCAACCGAAGATGGTGACGGTACTTTCGATTTTGCGAAGCCATTTACGCGTTTGAGTTTGTTTGACTCCATTTTGCAATACAACGATTCCATCTCAGCTGCAGAGCTGGCTGATATTGAAAAGGCAACTGCCATCGCCAAGTCATTACACATTGATGTGAAGCCAACCTGGGGCATTGGCAAAATTCAAACTGAAATTTTTGAAGCCACTGTAGAAGAGAAGCTGCACGACCCCACCTTTATTACCTTGTACCCAACAGAAGTCTCGCCGCTATCACGACGCAATGATGATGATCCGTCGGTCACAGATCGGTTTGAGTTATTTGTGGGTGGCCGAGAATTGGCGAATGGTTTTTCTGAGCTTAACGATGCGGAAGATCAAGCTGAGCGATTTAAAGCGCAAGTCGCAGATAAAGATGCAGGCGACGAAGAAGCCATGCACTACGATGCGGATTACGTTCGCGCATTGGAATACGGTATGCCACCAACAGCTGGTGAGGGTATTGGTATTGATCGCTTGGTGATGTTGTTAACCGCATCACCAACCATTCGCGATGTGGTTTTGTTTCCGCACATGCGTCCGGAGAAGTAATGAGTAAAACAGTTAACAACCAACTGATAGTTGATGCCGATGAGTGGCAAAAAGCTCGGCAGGAATTGTTGTTAGCTGAAAAAGCCCTGACGGCTGAACACGATCGGATTGCAGCTATGCGTCGGCGCATGCCGTGGCAGAAAGTGACATCGGCCTATCAATTTGAATTAAGCGGTGAATGGGTTAGCTTGGCACAACTGTTTGCGGGGCGTAAGCAGCTCATCGTTTATCACCATATGTTTAAACCTGGCGATGAAAATCCATGCTCTGGTTGTTGTATGGTGATCGACAACCTTGGGCATTTAGCGCATTTACATGCACGCGATACCAGTTTTGTCATCGTCGCGACCGCACCACAAGAGGAAATTGCCGCTTTTCAGCAACGCATGGATTGGCAATATACGTGGGCTACAACCACGGCAACTTTCAATAACGATTTTGGCGTGACCGACGGCTTTGGCTTGAACGTATTTATTCAGGAAGATAATGAGATCTACAGAACTTACTTTACCAGTGGGCGTGGTGTAGAAGCGTTAGGGAGTAACTGGTCTTATCTTGATTTAACACCACTGGGGCGGCAAGAGTCCTGGGAAGACTCGCCGGCGGGGACTGCACAGTCCGCGCCGTATCAATGGTGGCGTTTACATGATTCTTACGAATCCAGTTAACCGTCAATTTCCCAAGTTACCCATTCAGCAGTTCGGCCGTTAATGTAAATGATTTGGGTTAACTGCAACCCGCTGTCGGTGCGTTTAATTTTGGTAGCGATTTCTGCTAGGTGATAGCCTACGTTTCTCGGATTTGCATCATAGTCCATTCGATCAAGTCGCTCGGTGAATCCTTCACTTTCAATCTCACTAAGTGCGCTAACTTCACGTAGATTCAACGGAAAGAACTTTGAGTAATCATCTCGCGAGCTAGCATCAAATAGTTCATTGATAAGTCCGTTCCTACGTCGCATTAAGGTGGTTGTGCTGAATTCGTTTCGTGAACTTGACACCCACTCAGATGCATTCGGCAAATCGATTACAGCCGACTTTACCTTTCTACGCGATTCTTCCCAGGCCGTAAGTTGCACATTGCCTCTGGCAGTTTCCACGCGAACAATATCTTCCAGCGCGAATTTGATGGGGTTGTTTCTGCGGGCACTATCTGATCCGAAGCAGCGATAACGCACACCATTGCCAGAGCGCAATTCAGTTGTATCGAACAATTCGATTAAACTCTCTTTACTAAGCTTGCCTGCACCAGCCGCGTCGGCTGACGAGTAGTTAAGTTGGGCGTACTCATCACCGATTTTTTCGTACAGTGGCGAGAGCTCACCGCAGCTATTTGCTTGTGCCTGTGCGCTGAAGCTACCCATTAAGGTGGCTGCCAGGATAAGCTTTACGTATTGCTGAATCATCATCAGTTTCTCCTTGTGATCATGCTAAACAACACAAGCAGAAGGCTTTGATGAAAGGCTCACAATTCGGCCTGGGAGCTTTAGCGGTGGCAGATAATAATTGCCAAGCTTTGAACCAGTAGCCTTTTTGGCTATTCGCAAAAAAAGGTGCAATTGGTATCTTTATTTAAGCGATTTAGTCACTTATACATTAGTGAGCGCTGCACTTGCGCATCACTTGCCGCAATGAAGAATGAACAATGAACGAAGACAACTACTCACAAGCAGATGCCCACGAAGCGAGTCAACCTCGCTCGGGAGTGGCCGTGGTTGCAGAGGGTGGCGGGCAACGCGGCATTTTTACCGCCGGTGTGCTAGATGCGTTTTTGGACCAGCATTTTAATCCGTTCCAGATTGGCCTTGGGGTGTCAGCTGGTGCACAAAACCTTTTGAGTTATTTTATTGGTGAACAAGGTTATGCGAAACGGGCCATTTCAGAGCTGACGGCAGCGCCAGGCTTTTTTGTACCTTATCGGTGGTTGGGCTCACGCAGTGTTATCGATCTGGATCAATATTTCGATACCACGGTGTTCGATGCTGAGTACCGGTTGCCTTATCAACAAATTTCTCAAGTGCAAAAACACAGAAAACTGTTTTTTGTGGCTACCGACCGCGACAACATGCAGCCTGTGTATCTAGAACCCGACAAACAGACGGTTATTACTTATTTAAAGGCATCAAGCGCGGTTCCGTTTTTATACAAGTCACCGGTGAACGTAAACCAACAGCAGTTAGTCGATGGCGGTGTGGGCGACCCATTGCCAGTGCTCAAAGCCATTGAATTGGGTGCAAAGCACATCATCGTTATCCGTACGGTCAGTAAAGACACGCAGCAATCGAGCTGGCGCCAACGCATAGACGCACTGCCCCTGCGACGGGCATTACCAACCTCTCTTTTGCAAATGCTCGATGCGCACGAAAAAGCCTATGCTCGCGCAATAGCGGCGATTAACAATCCACCGCCTGGCGTGCGAATACTCAACATCGCACCTAACGCGTCGCTGCAAAGTCATGCGTTTGGTAGTCGCTCAGCGGCGATAATCGAGGACTACGAATTAGGCCTCGAAAAGGGTCAACAAAGTGTTGAATTGTTGCAAGCTTGGTTGCCTAAGCAGAATAAAAAAAACTTGCGTACACTCTCGGATTCACTGCATGAATCCGTGACTACATGAAGTTATATTTCCGGCTGATCTGGCTAATCCTGACGCAATCGCGTCGTTCTCGCTGCACAATGTTGGGGCCTGTGGACACGCATTTTCGTGTTTGGCCAAACGATCTTGATGCGCTGTTACACATGAACAACGGTGTGTACCTAACTTTGATGGATTTGGGGCGAACTGATTTGTTGTTACGCAGCGGTGCATTTAGCGCCATCAGGAAAGAGGGCTGGTACCCAGTGCTTGCAGCGGAAACTATTCGTTTTAAGCGTTCACTCACACTGTTTCAGCGATTTACCATTCGCACGCGAGTTGCTGGCTGGGATGAGCGTTCAATTTATCTTGAACAAATCTATATGGCCAAAGACAAGTTGATTGCGCGTGCAGTAGTCGATGCTCGCTTCTTGGCAAAAAAAGGCGGTAAGGTAACGCCTGCACAATTGCTTGAATTTTTAAATATCGAAACCGAATCGCCGCAGTTGCCGGATTGGATAGCAACCTGGGTAGAATCCAATCGCCAAATGAACATGGAGCTAAGTGACGCCGATGTCAATGTTTAGTATTGCTGCTAATGAATGGGCGAGGCTGTTTTTATCCAGCCGTGGATGGTTGGCAATTTGTGCGTTTGCACTGATCTGGATAGTGTTTCTGGCCTATGTCATAGCACCGGCTGCGCAGTACATGTCATCCGATGACTTCGGGCTTATATTCGCCGCGTTGTTCGCACGCTTTGGTGCCAATACACTTGCCAATTGGGAATCAAACGAAATGGCACTCTATTGGATATTCGCACTTTATCTATTGCCATTTTTCACCATGATTTCAGCTGCCGATCAA
Organism: uncultured Granulosicoccaceae bacterium; assembly: GCA_938035945.1. Lineage (GTDB taxonomy): Bacteria > Pseudomonadota > Gammaproteobacteria > Granulosicoccales > Granulosicoccaceae > Granulosicoccus. The sequence goes on along the minus strand of CALHOU010000112.1, from coordinate 42,068 downwards.
ATTGCGTCCGACAAAACTCGTGGCACTATGCGCTTTTTGGTCTTGCGCACAAGCCGTACGCAAGTTTTCTTTGGCAGATTCCTTGGGCAATACTTAATACAACTGTTTATTGTTCTTATTACTTTGTGTTCTGTGTTCGCACTGATTGCTATTAAAGCACCAGATGGGCTTTCGATCGCAATCAGTGAAGCACCGATTGTTGTGATCAACCTTGCGTTGGTGTTGTTACCCTATGTTGCTTTGATGGCGCTGGTATCAGTTCTGGCAAGTACGGCAAGGCAGGCCACTGCCTTTGCCATCATTGGTTGGATAGTGCTGTGGTTTTTATTGGGTTACGTGCAAGGCAAGTTTGGCCCCATTCCCATTTTGAATTGGGTGTTGCCCGGTTCGCAGCTAAGCTCGCTTGTGCGGCTGGGTCATTGGGATACGTTGAGTCTTGCCCCCATTCCGTTACTGCATACCGTTGTATTGCTGACGCTAGGCTGGATTGCTATACGGAGGTGCGATCTGTGAATATCATTAATACGACGGGTTTAAGTAAAAACTATGGCAGTATCAAGGCGCTGGATAATCTTGATCTGTCTTTAGAATCAGGAGACCCAATTGCACTCATTGGGCCTAATGGGGCAGGTAAAACCACATTGTTGAGTTTGTTGTGCGGGTTTATCCATCCAAGTTCAGGTTCAGCTGAACTGCTGGGTAAAAAAGTTGGTAGTAGGGAATTGATTGGAAAACTAGCTGCTCTTCCGCAAGATGCGCATCTCGATCCTCGGTTTTCAATTCAACGGCAATTAGGATTGTTTGCGAAGTTGCAAGGCTTTAGTGGTGATGCTGCGAAGAAGGAAGTGAGTCGGGTGCTGGAAACTGTTCTGCTTGCCGATGCGGGTGTAAAAAAACCGGGTGAGCTTAGTCACGGCATGCGCAAGCGAGTATCCATTGCACAAGCCTTAATCGGTAGTCCCGAATTGGTTCTACTTGATGAGCCCACGGCGGGCATTGACCCTCCGAACGTTAAAATTATAAGAGACTTGATTCGTAGCGAATCTTCGAATGCAACGTTCCTTATTAGCTCGCACAATCTGGATGAACTGGAGAAACTGTGCAGCACGGTAGTTTATCTAAGTGAAGGAAAGTTGGTTGAAGCTGGCCCAATCAAAACAAACACGGATGATGGTTATCTAACCATTAGTTTGCCATCGGTGCCTGAAGAGCAGTTCTTACGCGAGTGTGCAAAGCTTACCGGCGTGCTTAATGTACACCGCCAAGCGCAAGGTGATTATCTGATTCGTCAAACCGAAGGCCACGCGGTCGATCAAGCCTTATTGGCATTGCTGGCTAAAAATGGCTGGAAATATCGCCACTTAATTAAAGGGCGCTCGTTAGAAGAGCGCTTGTACGGCTAGCATTAAACCGCGTTGGTTCTGATTTCCAATTCGCCGGTCAGTGTTTTGTGTACCGGGCATTTATCGGCGATTTGCAGTAATCGCGCACGTTGATCGTCGGTTAAGTCGCCAATAATTTCTATATCGCGTTCGATAATATCCAATTTCATCGGCGTTTCATCGCAGCCTTCGCAATCGGTTTTGTGTTCGCGACCATGGCGCAAGGTTATGGTCACATCGTCTACTGGCCATTTTTTTCTCGATGCATACATACGCACTGTCATTGCAGTGCAACTGCCTACGGCTGCCAATAGATGCTCGTAAGGGTCTGGGCCTGTATTGTTACCGCCGACGCTGGTTGGTTCATCGGCGCGCCAGTGATGGGAATCGCTGAAAACATCAATCGTGAATTTATGATCGCGCTCACTAACGTGTAGTTCACCTTTAGCCACCTCAGGCCGAGGCTCATCTTCGTCAGGTAAAAATCGCGACGACCAAGATGAAATCAAGTTTGCAACATACTCTGCATCTTGCGCACGCGTAAGCAGATGATTGGCGTTATCAAGACTGACAAAACTTTTTGGGTGATGTGCGGCTTTGTAGATTCGTTCGGCCTCTCTAACCGACACCGTTTCATCGGTGGGCGAGTGTAGCACCAGCAAGTCTTTCTTCATTTTCGCTATGTGATCAACGGAGGTGTTATTGATATCGTCCAGGAATTGTTTTTTGATCGTGAACGCACGACCAGCAAGGTTTACCTGCGCTTCCCCTTCGGCGTTGATGGTATCGATATCACAGGCAAATTGATGTGATACATGTTGTGCATCGGCTGGCGAACCAATAGTCACAACACCAAGTGATTCGGGAATTGAACCGGCTGCATTTAAAACGGCCGTGCCGCCCAAGCTGTGACCAATTAATATTGAGGGCGCTAAATTTTTCGAGCGCAGAAAGTCAGCCGCTGCAATCAAGTCTTGTACGTTTGAAGAAAAGTTGGTATTCGCAAAGTCACCGTCGCTATTACCCAGCCCGGTGAAGTCAAATCGCATAACGGCATAGCCGTGTTTAACCAATGAACGCGCAATGCGACTAGCTGCCGCTATGTCTTTACCGCAAGTAAAGCAATGTGCAATTAAGGCGGTTGCTAACGGTGGCGCATCCGGTGTTTCTAGCAAGCCTGCTAGCGTTAGGCCGCTAGAGCCTGGGAATTCAATTTTCTGACGATTTGGCATGTTGGCTCTCTAACGCAATTTTACTGAACGGTTTCAACCAACGCATCCAGCATCGGCACCAGTTTGTCTAGCACTGGTTGGAGTAGCAAGGGCTGAGCATCTGCCGTTGGGTGAATACCGTCAGGTTGAAAGTAGACAGTGTCCAGGGCAATCGGTTCTAAAAAGAACGGCACAAGTTCCGCATCGCTTTGTGCCGCGGCATCAACAAATGTTTGGGCAAATTTCTCTGTGTAAGCTGGGCCGTAGTTAGACGGAATACGCATTCCTAGTATAAGCACGTGAGCTTGCGCGTCCTGACCTAGCTTGGCCAGGGTGATCAAGTTTTCTCGAATTTTTTTCAACGGGTAGCCGCGCAGTCCATCGTTACCACCGAGTTCAATGATTAATACGTCTGGCTTGAAGCGTTCTAGCGCGGCAGGTAATCGACGCAATGCACCTTCGGTAGTATCACCTGAAATACTGGCGTTGATCATTTCAATGTCGGGATGGGTCAAGCTGAGCTCTTTCTGTGCCAGGGACACCCAACCATCAGACTCATCCAAACCGTAGGCTGCACTGATACTGTCGCCAATTACCAGCACTTTTGCCGCCTGTACAGGCGAGCACAGAACTAATCCAAAAACCAATATTGAGAGTATGAGTCGCATAGCTTGTGTGATCTGAGTTTGTCCCTATATTAAAAGATTGGCATCAATTAGTTGTTTGAGCCTCATTTGTTTCAACAAGTTTCAACATGTTGCAAGTATTTCTGAAATTATCCGCAATAATGTTGTCTATCATGCATGTTAGAGCGGACAGTTCACCGCATACAATAGCGCTGAGCAGCACTACTTGATACACAGTAGCGATAAAACCATAAACTTCAATTATCCGGTATGAATATCTCGACACAATCGACGCAAGACCCCACAGCTGCTTCTACGGTGCTATCCGGCAACCAGATTGAGAAGTCGATCAGCGGGCCGAGCGGCGTTCTGACTATTTTACATGCCTTGGATATTGCAGTACCGGCCGGTGAGGCTGTGGCCATCGTTGGCCCATCGGGCTCGGGCAAGTCAACGCTTTTAGGTATTTTGGCTGGTCTCGATACGCCAACCAGCGGTTCGGTGCACATGCTCGGTGAGAGCTTGACTGAGCTTGATGAAGATGAGCGCGCTCGGCTTCGAGCGGGCAAAGTTGGTTTTGTATTTCAGTCGTTCCAATTACTACCTGGGCTCACTGCATTGGAGAACGTTATGTTGCCGCTTGAATTGGCAAATGCTGCCGATGCAAGTGATCGCGCCATGCACATGCTTGAACAAGTCGGTTTGGCAGATCGCGCAACGCACCAACCACTGCAACTCTCAGGTGGTGAACAACAACGTGTTGCTATAGCCCGAGCGTTTGTTGCGCAACCGGCGTTATTGTTTGCCGATGAGCCCACGGGTAATTTAGATTCGGGCACTGGGCATAAAATCACTGACCTGATGTTTTCGTTGCGTGAGCAATTGGGGTCTGCACTCGTGCTCGTCACGCACGACGATAAACTTGCGCTGCGCTGTGATCGCCGTTTGCAGATGGGTGATGGCAAGTTGGCTGTCGTATGAATTTTCCACAACAACTGCGTTTTGCCGGCAAGGCGTTTAAGCGCGACATACGGGCTGGCGAACTGCGAGTTTTAGCACTGGCTCTTATCGTAGCCGTGGCGTCAGTTACTGCCGTTGGTTTTTTTACTGACCGTATCGGGCGCGCGATGGAGCGACAGGCCGCGGATGTGTTGGCCGCTGATTTGTTAGCAACGTCTGGCCTTGCCATTCCAGAATCGATTGCCGAACGTGCAAAACAAAACGGTCTTAGCGTTGCTGAGCACACGCGTTTTCCCAGTGTCATTATCAATGCTGATGACGAATCTCAGCTGGTCGCAGTAAAAGCAGTTACAAGCGGTTATCCGTTACGTGGTGCGTTAAAACTCACGATGATCGATGACATAAGTAAACCTGCGCCACTTGATTCTCCCGCGCCCGGTACGGTTTGGATAGACACACAATTAAAGAACATACTGGCAGTTAATCAAGGCGACACGCTAACCTTGGGCGCAATGGATTTTCGCGTAGAGCGGCTTATTCAGTTTGAACCAGATCGTGGTGAAAATGTTTTCGAAATCGCGCCGCGCGTCATGATGCACGCCGACGACTTGGACGCATCGCAATTACTCGGCCCTGGCAGTCGTGCACGGTTTACATTGCTTATGGCAGGTGAGGTGGGCCCTGTTGATGAAATGCAAGACTGGCTTAAAGAGACGATGGCCGATGAGGTTAGGGTGCAAAGTGTGCGTGATGGCAGTCCGCAATTGCGCCGCGCACTGGATCGTGCACAGCGGTTTCTAGGCTTGGCTTCTGTGGTCACGGTTTTGTTAGCCGGTGCTGCCATTGCTTTAGCGGTTCGACAATTCTCATTGCACCAAGCTGATGCCAGTGCTGTTCTAAGAACGCTTGGTGCTAGTCGAACCGAAGTGGTTACATGGTTAGCTTTGCGTTTAGGCATGATTGTGGTTTTGGCTTCTGCCATTGGCATCATCATCGGTTGGTTTGCCCAGCTGCTCCTAGCGCAACTGCTGAGTACGTGGTTCAGTATGGAGTTGCCAGCTGCTGGACTTTGGGCACCCGTCATTGGTGCACTAACGGCGTTTATTGCCGTAGCAGGTTTTGGTTTGTTGCCCGTACTGCGTGCTGGTCGGGTGGAAGTGATGCGCGTGTTGCAACGCGACTACTCAGGGCTAGACACCAGTGTGTTTGTAACCACCGTGATCGGTCTTGTTGCCACTTACATTGTGGTATTGCTGCAAAGTCGCGATTGGTTGCTTAGCGCCATCGTGGTTGCAGGCGTTGTGGTGATGTTGGGTGTGTTTGCGTTGTTTGGTCGCTTTATTATTAAAGTGGTGCGTTCGATTGCTGGTGCGCGTTTTCGGTTAAGTGTTGCGGGGCTTCAGCGTCGTGCAGGAAGTAGCGTGGTGCAGCTGGCGGCTTTCGCCATGGGCATCATGGCTTTGCTTCTAATCGCCATTGTTCGGGTTGATGTGTTGGAAGCCTGGGAGCAAGACATTCCCGAAGATGCACCGAATGTTTTCGTGGTGAATATTCAACCCGATCAAGTGGAAGGCTTTGATCAACGATTAGATTCTCAAGATATAAACGTGGCGGGTATTTTTCCGATGGTGCGTGCGCGCTTGGCATCTCACAATGGTGTCGCCACTGTTATGGAAGAGGGAAATACGCGGCAAGAACGACGTGCCCGACGTGAATACAATCTAACCTATTCGGACGCACAACCATTGGGTGGTGAGGTTGTTACAGGTGAATGGTGGGCGACCGATGGTAGTGCAGAACCTGCTTGGTCAATAGAAGAGGAATGGGCTGGGCATTTTGGTTATGAGATCGGCGATACTTTGACGTTTAAGATTGCTGGCGTTGATGTCACAGCACCTATTAAGAATTTTCGCAAAGTGGATTGGGAATCTTTTCAGGTTAACTTCTTTGTGGTTGCATCTCCCGCAACGCTTGTTGATATGCCTGCTACGTTTGTAACCAGTTTTAAAATCGATACCGACTTTTCTACTACGACTAGCGGATGGGCGAGAGAGTTTCCGGGCATTGCAGCGCTCGATATTGGTGCAATCATGGAGCGTGTTAAAACCTTAATGGACCGCGCATCGATGGCTGTGGAATATGTATTCATGTTTACTGTCCTGGCAGGCATATGTGTTTTGCTCGCAGCGGTACAGAGCAGCCAAGGCGAACGTATAAGGGAATCTGCGTTATTGCGCGCACTTGGTGCATCTCATCAACAAATCAAACACGCAGTGGTCGCAGAATTTGCGATACTGGGCGCTATTGCTGGTTTTCTTGCAGCGTTCTTTGCCACGGTGGTGGCCTGGGCATTAAGCCGGTTTGTTTTTGAACTGCCTTTTGAAATCAATGGTTGGCTATGGATAATCGGAGTCATAGGTGGTGCGATTGGAATCAGCATCGCCGGATTTTTGGCAACTCGTCGTGTATTAGTCACGCCGCCGGTTGTGGCATTGAGAAACACGGCATAACGCTAAACTTAATGTTAGACGTTGCCAGGCAGGCGGCGTTTTATACGCGGTCGAGTTTGATCGGTGTTAAGTCAGTGCAGGGAGCCTTGTGAAACACACATTCAGCGCAGATGATGAGTTATTCAATTCGGTCGAGTCCTCGGCCGAGCATCTGTGCGAGGGTTGTACACGTAATCAAAGTTTGATGATTCGCCAAGCCATTGAACTGTTCTGGGAATACCAACATATCCCTACTAATTACCCCAATGCTTTGCACGTTGCTTGTCAGCTAAAAAGTATGCGTACTGATGTGCCAACATTGGTGTCCACCATACTCGGTAACGATGTTCTGGGGCGCGAGCTGTCGCTGGATATTGTTCATGAAAAGTTTGGTGCCGACATAGCCGACTTAACTCGCCAAGTGCGATGGTTGAATGAGCTCTCGGTAAACGATGCGCAAAATGCAACAGGATTAGGTTCAAAGGATCAAGCCGAAATGCTTCGCCGCATGGTGCTAACCATGGTGGAGGACATACGCGTAGTGTTAGTAAAACTAGGTTACCGCACGCAGCGGCTCTATAAGTTAGTTAAAACCGATCACCCCACGCGAGAACAAGTTGCCAAGGAAACCTTGGCTATTTATGCGCCACTGGCAAACCGCCTAGGCTTGGGACAGTTGAAGTGGGAGCTTGAAGATGTCGCCTTTCGCATCCTTGAGCCCAATGCTTACAAACGTATCGCTTCTGCGTTAGAAGAAAATCGCGCTGCACGCGAATCATACATAAATGATTTTGTCGCCGATCTTGATCGACGTTTAGTCGAACACAAGTTACAAAGCGCATCAGTATTTGGTCGGCCAAAACACATCTACAGCATCTGGAAAAAGATGCGCTCAAAACGCATTGAATTTGATGACTTGTTCGACGTACGCGCGGTTCGAGTATTGGTTGATGACTTAACGCAATGTTATAGCGTGCTAGGTATTGTGCACACCGCGTGGCAACCGATTAGTCGCGAGTTCGATGACTACGTTGCGCACCCAAAGGAGAACGGGTACCAATCTTTGCACACCGCTGTTATTGGGCCCAATGGAAAATCGGTTGAGGTTCAAATTCGTACCAAGGAAATGGACGATGAAGCGGAAAACGGTGTTGCTGCACATTGGGCATATAAAGAAGGTGGTTCCTCGGATGCAGCTCTGCAACGCAGCATCGATACGCTTAAGTTATTACTAGAAGACACCGATGACTTGTTGCTCGAAGGTTTTTCTCAACAGCTCGATTCTGAGCGGGTGTATGTGTTTACGCCAAAGGGCGAAGTCATCGACTTGGTCAAGGGTGCAACGCCACTGGATTTTGCTTACCACGTGCATTCTGAAATCGGTCATCGATGTCGCGGCAGTAAAGTTAACGGCAGCATTGTGAACTTAACGTATCAGCTGCAAAACGGTGATCGCGTTGAAGTGCTCACTACGCGTGAGCCCGCGCCAAGTCGTGATTGGTTGAATAAATCTTTAGGGTATTTAAAAAGCTCAAGAGCCCGCGGTAAGGTCCGTGCCTGGTTCAACACCCAGGATCATGCGCAACACTTAGCGGAAGGGCGCGCTATTCTAGATCGTGAATTAAAGCGCTTAAAAAGCGCGGGCATATCAATTGATAAGATCACGCGCAAGCTTAAGTTTGATAAGTCTGCCGACCTGTTTGTAGCGCTTGGGCGCAACGAGGTCACTGTATCGCAAGTGGCTGGCGCCATCGATCATTTGACTGAGCCTGCGAAAAAGTTACTAACATCGGAAGCTGCGCAAAGCCGGGTTAATCGACGTCCGGATTCGATCAGTGTGCGTGGGGTTGGTAACCTACTCACAAACATTGCAACCTGCTGCCAACCTGTGCCGGATGATCATATAGTTGGTTTTATTACGCGTAGCAAGGGTGTTTCTATTCACCGTGCCAGTTGCATTAATATGCTGAACTTGCCTGAAGATGAATTGCAGCGTTTAATTGAAGTGGAATGGGGGGCTGACGCTTCGGATAAGTACCCGGTTGATATTCTGGTGGTGGCGTTCGATCGCGTTGGACTACTACGTGATGTTTCCACCGTAATGGCGAACAATAAGGCTGACGTCATCGCTGTGAATACCTTGAGTAATCAAGAAGACCAAACCGCCGAGATGAAAATCAGTGTCTTGGTGAGTAACATGCAGGAGCTCAATACCTTGCTGGAGAAGGTGAGGCAGTTACGTAATGTCAGTTCGGTGGAGCGGCTGCTGTAGTCGAGTCAGCTGTTTTCCCAGGCTTTAGGCATTAGCATTCAGCGCTTTTGGTAGTTCGTCGTAAAAGAATCGACACACAGTTCGTACGCGTTTTGTGTTGCGCGATTCGGCATGGGATAGCACCCATAGATCGTTTTTACTGATTTCCTCGTGCAGTGCTAGTTCGACCAATTCTTTTTCTTTGCGTTGTAAGTACGCCGGCACTACCGTGATGCCCATGCCTTCTCTGGCCAAAGCGGCCGCGCATAAAAAATTATTCACAGTCGTGATATTAGTCGTGTGATCTATTTTACTGTTGAGCCATTGATAAAAAGGTGCGGCTGAATAACTTTCATCCAGCATAATAACCTTGTGCTCCGCCAGGCTCTTTGGAAAACCTGATAGTGTATGTTCCTTCACATACGTTTCCGACGCAACGGCTGCAAACGCGATCTCGCCGACTTTTCTACCAAGCAGTTCATCGGGTGGTTCTTTGCAGGTTCGTATTGCAATATCAACATTGCGGTTGTCCATATCGCTTAGCCGATTCGCCATATAAACAGAAAATCGAATCTCAGGGAAAGCGCCGGTCAGTTTGCGCATAAGCTTTGGCAAAATATGGCGGGCAATCGTGTCCGTTGTCGTGATGATAACTTCGCCATTCATTTGATCGGGCACGCCCGATATTTCTCGTGACAAGGCTGACATTGTGCCTTGCATTTTTTTCGCTTCAATAAACAGTGTTTGGCCAGCTTGGGTTAGGTGATAGCCAGAATGGGTATGTTCGAACAGTTGCGTGTTTATTTCAGATTCTATTTGTCGGATCCGGCGCAACACAGTACTGTGACTCACATCCAGCACACGCGCAGCCGCCGATAAGGTTCCATGTTCGGCCAGTGCCAGGAAGAAGCGTAGGTGATCCCAATTCCAACTCATACGCTGGCCCTCAACGCCATTTTTCGCAACCCCACCCTACATTTTGGCTTTGCGAATGATGAGAAATACATGTTGTGCGATTTTGCACAGATGCTGTGCGTCAACGCAAGCTTGGTACGTGCAATCTGGGCGGTGCATTTGGTAAGGTGATAGCTCATCTGCGTATTAAAAGGAGAGAAGGAGTGATTAAAAAGTTAAGTTTTGTGGTGGTGTTGGCGTTGCTTGGTAGCGCTGTTGTCGCTACTGCACAGGACAAGGGGCCACACGATGCTGCAATAAAAGGCCGACAGGCGATGTTTCAAACCTATTCCTTTAACATTGGTATTTTGAGTGCAATGGCCAAGGGTAAAATGGACTACGACGCTGAAATTGCTTCGCAATCCGCCGCTAACCTTGCCGCTGCTGCTAATTTTGGTCAAGCTGCGATGTGGCCAGCGGGTTCTGATAGTGAAACGCCGGGCAATGCAAAGACGCGTGCGATGCCAGCGATCTGGTCTAACTTTGAAGACGTGGCGAAAAAAGCCAATGCATTGAAAACAGCCTCTGCTACATTGGCTGCTGAGGCGGGTAACGGTCTGGAAGCGCTACAAGGCGCTATTGGTGATGTGGGCGCTTCTTGCAAGGGTTGCCATGATGATTACCGGGCGCCACGTCGTTAAGGAAATATGTTGGCGTGAATGCTGGTAGTGCAGAAACTCGATTAAAAGTCTGGGATATCTGGATTCGGGTATTCCATTGGTCGCTGGCTTTAGCCGTGGGCTTTTTACTGCTCAGTGGTGAAACGGGTTTTCTGTTTTACGATTGGCATCGCAATGTGGGTGAATTTGTACTCGCGTTATTGTTGTTCCGAATTGTTTGGGGGTTCGTTGGCAGTAGTAACGCGAGTTTAATTGGCTTAGTTCAACATCCGCGCAACGTTTTTGTTCATCTAATGTCGTTGCTTCGAGGGCACGGACATCAAGATCGTGGACACAATGCCGCTGGTGGATGGGCGGTGTTGTTGTTAATTGTCTTACTTTCGTTCCAAGCCATTTCGGGTATGTTTATCGCCGATGAAGATGAACTGATCGAAGGTGCGTTCTACGGCGAATTGAATTCAGGGATGAGCGAGCGGCTACTACAGTTGCATCATACTGTTGCTGAAATTTTAATGATATTCGTTGCGATTCATGTAGCAATGGTTTTCTTCTATCTGATTCGTGCGGGCCAAAATCTAATCACACCAATGCTAACGGGTCATATGAAATGGTCTGGGCAAGAGAAACCACCGGCGGTTCGCTTTGCCCATAGTGCAATCGGTTTGGTGTTATTCATTGTGTGTCTTGCGGCGATTGGTTTGCTGACCGGATGGCTCAAATAAATACATAAGTGAACACGTGGAGACAGTTTTTATACCGTACCGCACAGCGCTTTGAGATTCAGCGCCCAACAGTGAACACGTGTTCTCTGTTTTATCAAAAAATGGCCCGGTAGCTTCAACCTCTTGAGCCTATGGCCCCAATAGTGAACACGTGGAGACAATTTAGCACTGCGCAAACTCTGATCATCCGCGTCAGCACAGCTTGACGCGTGTCACCCAATTCACGCCATTTATTCCTTAATCGAGTATCAACTTAACGGTTTGCCGGACTCTTTCAACGTTATAATGCTCCCATGGCAGGGAACACAATTGGCAAGCTCTTCACGTTAACAAGCTTTGGCGAAAGTCATGGGCCTGCGCTCGGCTGTATTGTTGACGGATGCCCGCCAGGGTTAGAGATCAGCACGCAAGATTTGCAGAAAGACCTTGATCGGCGCAAGCCGGGTCAGTCGCGCTACACCACCCAGCGCCGTGAGGCCGATGAAGTTGAAATTTTATCTGGCGTGTTTGAAGGTGTAACCACCGGCACACCCATCGGTTTGATTATTCGCAATACTGACCAGCGATCGCGCGACTACGACAAAATAAAAGACCAGTTTCGCCCCGCTCACGCCGACTACACCTACCAACAAAAATACGGTATACGTGATTATAAAGGCGGTGGCCGGTCTTCGGCTCGCGAAACTGCCATGCGAGTTGCCGCAGGTGCAATTGCTAAAAAAGCGCTGCGCAAAATGTTTGGCACTGAAATTCGTGGCTACCTGTCGCAGCTCGGTCCGATTGAACTGCAAAGCGACTCTTTCGATTGGAACGAAATCGAGAACAACGCGTTCTTCTGGCCAAACGCCTCTCAAGTTGAAGAGCTTGAAACTTATATGAAACAACTGAGCAAAGACGGCGATTCGATTGGTGCGAAAGTAACGGTTGAAGCTCACTCGGTTCCAGTGGGACTCGGTGAGCCCGTGTTTGATCGGCTCGATGCCGATATTGCGCACTCGCTAATGAGCATTAATGCGGTCAAAGGTGTGGAGATTGGTGCAGGCTTTGACAGTATTGCGCAACGCGGCACAGAGCACCGCGATGAAATGACACCCGCTGGATTTTTATCCAACAACGCAGGTGGTGTGCTAGGTGGGATATCATCCGGTCAATCCATTGTCGCAAGCATTGCGATGAAGCCTACGTCCAGCGTTCGATTGCCCGGGCGTAGTGTTAACGTTCGCGGTGAGGAAATTGAAGTCATCACTACTGGCCGACACGACCCTTGTGTTGGCATTCGTGCAACTCCGATTGCTGAAGCCATGCTCGCCATCACTTTGCTTGATCATGCGCTCCGGCACCGCGGGCAAAATGCGGATGTACATTCCGATACGCCAATTATTCCGCCACAGGCGTGAGTAAACTTTTAAACCGATAACTTTCGTAGGACAACTAATGGCATACAAAGCAACAGGTCGTTTGCACAAAGTGTTTGATACCGAACAGAAGTCAGCTTCATTTTCGGCGCGTGAATTTGTCATTGAAGTGGCGGATGGGAAATTTCCCCAGATGGTTAAGTTCCAGCTAACGCAAGATAAATGTCCGTTGATTGATGATTACTCTGAGGGTGAAGAGATTACCGTTGATTTTGACCTGCGTGGCCGCGAGTGGAATGACAAATACTTCACTAACTTAAATGCCTGGCGCATTGCCCGCGCCGAAGCCAATGACGGCGCACAAGGTGGCGATGCGGCACCTGCCAGTGCACCGGCGGCAGCCACAGCTGATTTTGATGACGATATTCCGTTCTAGCATCGACGTCTGCGTTAAATGAATTAGCCCAATCTTGCGATGAGTCGTTTTAAAAAACTATTTTCGGTTTACATAATTGGGTTGCACGTACTCTTCGCCGTCGTTCTACTTAAGAGTGACATCATAGAAAAAGTCCAACGCAAGCTCGGTGTTTATCAAAAACCCGAGCTTTCCACCTACTATTACGACATTACCTCCTATCACGAGCGCCTGGATGGTTCACTGCCAGAGGGTGTAACGCTATTCATTGGCGACAGCATCACCCAAGGTTTGGCCACCGCTGCCATAGCGGATTTAAGCGTGAACTACGGCATTGGCTCTGACACAACCGTGGGTGTTCTTGAGCGACTGCCAAAGTATAAATCTATCAACAAAGCAAAAGCTGTTGTGTTAGCGATTGGTGTGAATGATTTAAAACGCCGAGATGTGGACACAACTGTCGACAACTATCAGAAAATGCTCAAGCTCATTCCAAAAGATATGCCTGTCGTTGTTAGTGCCGTGTTGCCAGTTGATGAGCGTGTTTATACACAAAATTCAAACGCTACTATTAAGCAACTCAATTTAAAGCTCAAAACCTTAGCCGCGAGCATGTCGAATATTGTTTACATTGATTCAACAGAACTACTGCAAGCGTCTGACGGAAATTTAAAAGCTGATTTCCACACAGGTGACGGTATACATCTAAATACTGCCGGTTATAAAATTTGGATAGCGCAACTTCGACAGGCTTTAAAAAGCACTTAAACAAATAAGTGAGCTAACTAGTGATTGGGCAGCATATCCAAGAGGGCTGTGGCAGCACGACCCAGGGTTCGATCACGCAATCGCACACTGCCCAATACACGTTGCATTTCGATGCCACGCGTTGGTAGTGTCGTTAAGGTGTTATCAACCATGCTTGAAGGTAATGCACTCCAACCCAAACCAACCGACACCATCATTTTTATCGTTTCCAAATAGTTTGTTTCCAAGCTCGTATTGATACTCACATCGTGCGGCGCAATAGCATCTAAAACAATGCCGCGCGTGACCGTACCGCGTGCCGGTAAAACAGCTGGGTGAGTGGCCAATTGTTTAGGGCTTACGTATTTTGCATCCACTAACGGGTGATCGTTGGAACAAACAATTGATAGCGGATCTTCCCAAATCAGTCGCGTTTGCAGGTTGTCAGCGGGCGCTTCAGGCAAGGTCACAATGGCTAGCTCGATAGAGCCTTGTGAAACTAACTCGCACGCGTGTTCTGAATCCATAAATAGTAAATCCAGATCCACCTGCGGGCAGGCCTGTGTGTAGGCCTTTAGAATGGGTGGCAGCCGGTGAATGCCAATATGGTGGCTGGTGGCCAAGCGCAAACGGCCACCTACCTCATGACTTAAAGAGCGGACCGCTTCGCGGCTGCTGGCAATATCAGCCAAAATTCGTCTTGCCGACACCAGCAGATTCTCGCCAGCTTCGGTTAAGCGCGTGGTTCGGCCCAGTCTGTCGAGCAGTACCACATCCAGCTCGGCCTCCAAAGCCGCAATGCGTTTGGAAATGGCCGGTTGTGTAATAAACAATTGCTCGCTAGCGCGCGAGAATGAGCCGTTGTCGGCAACGGCGACCAAGGCTTGCAGGGCAGGTACGTCCAAGATTGGCTCCAATTAGCTTGTATTCCTCTAAAGAATAGCAATTATAAGAAAGATGAATTGGAGTTATTGATAAACAGGACGTAAAATGTTCATAAATTGACCGTTCGGAGAGTAACTATGGCTGGAAAAACCTTGTATGACAAAGTCTGGGATGCGCACGTGGTGCACTCAGAAGGACAGGATACAGTGCTGCTGTATATCGATCGGCACCTGGTGCATGAAGTTACATCCCCGCAAGCTTTTGAAGGTTTGCAAATTGCCGGGCGGCAACCATGGCGAATTGATTCGATGCTCGCTGTTGCTGATCACAACGTTCCAACCACATCGCGTGCTGATGGCATTGATGATCCCATTGCACGTTTGCAAGTTGAAACGCTGGATAAAAATTGCGATCACTATGAAATTACTGAATTCAAAATGTCTGACCTTCGACAGGGCATTGTGCATGTCATAGGCCCAGAACAAGGTGCAACCTTACCGGGTATGACAGTGGTGTGCGGAGATTCGCATACGTCGACCCATGGTGCCTTCGGCGCATTAGCGTTTGGCATTGGCACATCTGAGGTTGAACACGTGATGGCAACGCAAACTTTGCTGCAACAAAAATCAAAATCCTTACTGGTCAGCGTTGACGGTGAGGTGGGCGCAGGTGTTACCGCAAAAGATATCGTGCTTGCCATCATCGGTGAAATAGGCACAGCTGGTGGTACCGGTTATACCATCGAGTTTGGTGGCACAGCGATTCAAGCACTGTCGATGGAAGGGCGTATGACGGTATGCAACATGTCCATTGAAGCGGGTGCACGTGCAGGCATGGTGGCCGTTGATGACACCACAATCGACTACATAAAAGGCAGGCCCTTTGCACCAAAAGATGATCAATGGGATGCAGCAGTGAAAGCCTGGCGTGAGCTGAAATCAGATGATGATGCTGTGTTCGATAAAGTGGTGCGCCTTGATGCCAGCACCATTGAACCCCAAGTATCGTGGGGTACCTCACCAGAGATGGTCACATCAGTGGGTGGTCATGTTCCCGACCCTGCCAAGGTAGAAGATGAAGCGAAGTCGCAAGGCATGCAGCGTGCGCTGGAGTACATGGACTTAGAGCCGTTGACGCCGATTTCAGATATAAAACTTGATCGCATATTCATTGGCTCATGCACGAACTCACGGATTGAAGATTTACGAGCTGCAGCAGAGGTCATTAAAGATCGTCAAGTTGCCGACTCCGTGAAACAAGCTTTGATCGTGCCAGGCTCTGGCTTGGTAAAACAACAAGCTGAAAAAGAAGGCTTGGATGAAATATTTACCAAAGCAGGCTTTGAATGGCGCGAACCAGGTTGTTCAATGTGCTTGGCCATGAACGCCGACAAATTAGGCGAAGGCGAACGTTGCGCATCAACCTCTAACCGAAACTTTGAAGGTCGACAAGGTAAGGGCGGGCGCACACATTTGGTTAGTCCAGCCATGGCCGCAGCGGCCGCGATTGCCGGTCACTTTGTTGATGTGAGGAATTTCTAATGAAAGCATTTACTAAACTTGATGGCCTAGCTGTGCCACTGATGCGCAACAACGTTGATACCGATGCGATTATTCCGAAGCAGTTTTTAAAGTCGATTAAACGCAGTGGTTTTGGCGTAAACCTGTTCGACGAATGGCGTTACCTGGACCCAGGTTACCCTGGGCAGGATGCCAGCACCCGCAAACCCGACCCCGATTTTGTGCTCAATAAAGATCGGTATCAAGGTGCGCAAGTGTTGATTGCTGGTGATAACTTCGGTTGTGGTTCGTCACGTGAACACGCCGTGTGGGCCTTAGACGACTACGGTATTCGTTGCGTTATCGCGCCAAGCTATGCTGATATATTTTTTAATAATTCGTTTAAAAGTGGCTTATTACCGATTGCCGTTGATGCGCAAACCGTTAACAAGCTAGCCGAACAGTGCGAGAACAATCCCGGTTATAAGCTCACCATTGATCTAGCTGAACAAACCATCATCACGCCCGATGGCGAAACGATTAACTTTGATGTTGATCAATTCCGAAAAGAGTGTTTGCTCGAAGGTTTGGATGAAATTGGTTTAACGCTGCAAAAGCGTAATTCAATTGAAGACTACGAAGCAAAACGTAAGCATTCGGCACCGTGGCTATTTAGCTAGGAGTAAACGTGCGACTGATCATTGGCAATAAAAACTATTCTTCCTGGTCGCTACGACCTTGGATATTGCTAAAACATGCCCGCATTAAATTTGAAGAGGTGCGCATACCTTTGTTTACAAACGAAGGTGAGCGCATGCTTGACGAGCTTTGTCCGGCAAAACAAGTACCGGTGTTGTACGACGATCGTTTGGTGCTATGGGACTCCTTAGCAATCTGTGAATACATAGCGGATAAGTACCCAGCAAAAAAACTATGGCCAGTTGATGCAGTAGATCGCGCGCGAGCACGTGCTATGAGTGCAGAAATGCACAGCAGCTTTCAAGCGCTTCGTAACAACATGCCGATGAATTGCCGGCGTGAGGTTAAAGACTTTGAGCCAGACTTAGAAACTGAAATCGATATTGATCGTATCGTTCAGTTGTTTGAACAAGCCCTACTTGATAGCAAAGGTCCTTGGTTGTTCGGGCATTACACAGTGGCAGACGCGATGTTCGCCCCCGTGGCTAGCCGGTTTAAAACATACGGTGTCAAGGCACCACATGTAACGCAAAGGTATTTCGATAAAGTGCTGAACGATGCATCCATGAAGCAGTGGTATGAGGAAGCATCGCACGAAAATGAAATTATCGAACGCGCAGAAATTAATTAGAACTTTTTATATAAGTGATCAGAACTATGTCTAAGAATATCGTTGTTCTACCCGGTGATGGAATCGGTACAGAAATTATTGAACAAGCCGTGCGTGTGTTGGATGTTGTGAATGAGCAACACAACTTGAACATCAGTACGCAAACCTTTGCGTTTGGCGGTGCGAGTTACGATTTATCAGGTGAGCCACTAACCGAAGAAACCTTAAGCGCTTGTCGAGCGGCGGATGCGATTTTGCTTGGCTCGATTGGTGGACCTAAATACGATAAGGCGCCACGCGACAAACGACCTGAACGTGGTCTACTGCGTTTGCGTTCAGAGCTTGAACTTTTTTCAAATCTACGCCCGGCTATGCTGTTCCCAGAATTGGCCGATGCATCTTCATTAAAACCTGAATTAGTTGCAGGTTTAGACATGATGATTCTGCGCGAGCTAACCGGTGGAATTTACTTCGGTGGTCCACGTGGCATCGAAACCCGTGATGGTCAGCAAGTGGGGTTTAACACCATGGTATACGGCGAAGATGAAATTCGTCGAATCGCGCAAAGTGGGTTTGAAATTGCGATGCAGCGCAACAAGCGTTTGTGTTCAGTTGATAAAGCGAATGTACTCGAAGTCTCTGAGCTGTGGCGTGAAGTCGTAATAGATGTGTCCAAAGATTACCCCGATGTTGAGCTCTCGCACATGTATGTGGATAACGCCGCCATGCAGTTGGTGCGCGAGCCAAAACAATTCGACGTCATCGTGACCAGTAATTTATTCGGTGATATTTTATCGGACGCTGCTGCCATGCTTACAGGTTCCATCGGCATGTTGCCATCGGCATCACTCGATGCCAACGGCAAAGGCATGTACGAGCCGGTCCATGGTTCGGCACCTGACATCGCTGGCACTGGCAAAGCTAATCCACTAGCCACCATTTTGTCACTCTCCATGTTGCTGCGATACACATTGAACGAAGCAAGCGCAGCTGACCAAATCGACAATGCCGTAGCGGCAGTGATCAAAAACGGGATTCGTTGTGCCGATATTGCTGGCTCTGGTGCGAATGAAACCGTTGTTAATACCGCGCAGATGGGTGACGCCGTAGTGGCGCAACTGCAAGGGACGTAACAATCAGCAACATATGTTGCATATTTGTTTTCAATAGTTAATTGATCGTGGACTCAAACCCACACAGAAATTTTATATAGGCATTAAAATGAGTAAAGAATTTGATGTAGCGGTAGTCGGTGCGACAGGTGCCGTGGGTGAAACCATGCTGTCTATACTGGCGGAACGAAAATTCCCGATACGTAATATTTATGCGTTAGCCAGTGAACGATCGGCCGGCAAGCGCGTAGAATTCGGCACTAAGCAATTGGTCGTGCAAGACTTGGCAAAATTTGACTTTAGCCAAGTGCAAATAGGGATTTTTTCACCTGGAGCCTCGGTGTCGAAGATCTACGCACCCATTGCTGCCCAGGCTGGTTGCGTGGTTATCGACAATACCTCACAATTTCGTTACGACGACGACAAACCGCTGATCGTACCGGAAGTTAATGCGCATGCGATTGCGCGGTACAAGGATACAAACATTATTGCCAACCCGAATTGCTCGACAATTCAGATGTTGGTCGCGCTAAAACCAATTCACGATGCGGTAGGTATAACCCGCGTTAATGTTTGTACCTACCAGGCAGTATCTGGTACGGGAAAAGAAGCTATTGAAGAGTTAGGCGGGCAAACTGCCAGATTGTTGAACGGTCAGCCGGCACTGCCGTCGGTTTATCCAAAACAAATTGCTTTCAACGCTCTGCCACATATTGATGCATTTCAGGAGAACGGATACACCAAGGAAGAAATGAAGATGGTCTGGGAGACGCACAAGATCATGGAGGACGACACAATCCGGGTGAATCCCACCTGTGTCCGTATTCCTGTGTTCTACGGGCATTCTGAAGCCATCCATTTGGAGACGAGAGCGCCCATAACGGCCGATCAGGCCCGAGATTTGCTGGGATCAGCACCGGGAATTGTAGTTCTCGACGAGCACAAAGACGGTGGATACCCCACTGCCGTAACCGAATCGGCCGGAACCGATGCGGTTTACGTAGGTAGGATCAGACAAGACATCAGTACGGAAAACGGATTAAACCTTTGGGTTGTTTCCGACAACGTGCGAAAGGGAGCCGCACTTAATAGTGTGCAAATCGCCGAATGTCTTGCCGCAGACTACTTATAAATTGCTGAATTACCAAAATTTTCAGCTATAGAATACTGTTGAGATAGTTAACATCGCCAGCTTGGGCTTTTCCGCTTCCGGACGGATTCCTTAAGTGACGCGATTTGCGGGACATACAAAGTGCGAAAACTTGCAACAGCAGCGGCAGTCAGTTTGGTATTGGCTTCTGGTGGAGTACGGGCTCTAGGGCTTGGCGACATCGAGATGCGCTCGGCGCTGAATCAGCCAATGAACGCGGAAATCAGGCTCACATCTGTGCAGCCCGGTGAAGCAGAAGGGATGATCGTCAAATTAGCGTCATCTGATGCGTTTGCACGGGCTGGAATCGAACGTACATCGGTCCTGACCGATCTGCGTTTCTCAGTCGATCAAAGCACGGGTACGCCTGTGATCAGAATCTCAAGCACCAAGCCCGTAGTTGAGCCTTTTCTGAATTTCTTGCTCGAAGTCGATTGGCCTGCCGGACGAATGGTGCGTGAATACACTGTGCTGCTCGACCCACCTGTGTTCATGACGCCAAGTGCGAGTGATAGAAATACGGCTGCCGAACAGCCAGCAATTTTGCAACGTAGCGACACCTCTGAAATCACGCCAACGCCGATAGAGCGTGCTGCCGAAAATTTTGAAGTGGAGATTGTTGGGTCAGCCGTTGAGATTGCCGACAATACCGTACTGCCAGCCGACAACGGTGATATTGTTTCACTGGACGATTTGAGTGCCTCGGATTCTGCACTGCCATCGGTTGAATTGATTGACGACAACGCTGTTTCTTTGGATTCCATTGGTGAGCAAGGCGACATTGTTGTATTAAGCGACCTAGAAGTTATCAACACTGAAGCCGCTGTGCAGTTTCAGTCAGATCAAATTGCAAACGCTTCTGACTTCGAATTTGAAGTTGAAATTGTGGGTTCCGGTTCTGAAGTATCCGATTCGTTTGTTTCGGGTAGTGACCAAGATATAGGCGGTTCGGAAATCGTTTCACTCGATTCTTTGGATGCCGGCAGCAATGTCTCTGGCGGTGGTGGTGAAGTCCGCGTTGCTCGTGGAGACACACTATCGAAAATTGCCGATGAAAATGCAGTGGCTGGCGTATCGCCGCAGCAAATGATGATGGCGTTATTAAACGCTAACCAAGGTGCGTTCATCAATGGCAACGTCAACCTGGTTAAAGCCGGTGCAATTTTACGGATTCCTGAAGCCAGTGAACTGACTCAGATAACGCAAGCGCAAGCCATTGCGCAGTTGGGTGAGCAAAACCAACTATGGCGTGAGTACCGCGACAATATTCGTGGAACCGCTGGAACCCGTTTAGCCGCAGCTCCAAGTGCACCTACTGCGACCGCTACTGATACCGATGCATCAGCCCAAACAGAACTTAGTGAAGCAGCGCAGCGCATCTTAGATGCGGCTAAAGACGAAGCGCTAAATACAAAAGAACTTAACATTGTTGCGCAGAGCGATGCGACAACAACCGCCGCAAGTGCAACGGCTGATAATTCTCAAGCCAGTGCAGATGCGCAGTTAGGGGCTATCAATAAGAAACTACAACTCGCTAAAGAAGAGCTGGCATCAACCCGTTTAGAAAGTACTGATTTGTCTGAGCAATCAGCTGAGCTTAAAAGTACGACTGAAAACATGGAGTCGTTGGTTAGCATTCGACAGGCAGAAGTAGCACGTTTGCAAGAAGAATTAGCTAAAGCTTCTTCGCAAGCAGCTAGCGTTGACGCCTCCATTGACACTGATGCCACGGGCACAGCAGCAGCCGAGTTACTCGACAACGCGAATGCAGCAGCGAGTAACGCAACAGATGCCGTCGCCGATGCTGCCAACAGTGCTATTGGCGCGGGTGAAAACGCATTAACAGCTGCCGGTCAAACACTCGGTGAAGTAGAACTGGTTGATGACAACGCAACGCAAGCGGCCATTGAAGCTGCAGCAGCACCAACCACACAAACACAAGCAACACCTTGGTACCTTGATCTTCTACAGAAGTACGGTAAATGGTTAGTTATTGGCATCGGTGCCTTAAGTGCACTTATTGCTGGTGTTCTATTACTTGGCAAGCGTCGTCCTAAAGACGATGACATGCTCGACTACGGCGATGATGTTGAATTCCTCGATGATGAAAACGATGGCGTTCAAATCATGGGCGATGATGCTGAAGAAGAATCTTCAGGTATTGGCTCTGCAGTTGCTGCTGGCGCTGCCGGTGCGGCCGCTGTTGGTGGAGTCGCCGCCGCTGCTGCGTCATATGGCGATGATGAAACGCAAGTGGATGCTGAAGAACAAGCATCACTTGGTGCGCACATGGATGCACTTGATGACGCTGGCAGTTCAGAAGAGGGTCTTGACGCTGATGACACCATCTCTGAAGTAGATGTGTATCTTGCTTATGGCCTGCACGGTCAAGCTGAAGAACTACTTGCTAAAGCAATCGATCGCGACCCGAACAATTCTGAATATGCGTTGAAGATGCTACAAACCCAACACGCTCAAGGCAATGCTGATGCATTCGCCGAAGGCGCGCAAAACTACCACGATCGTTTCGGTGGGGATAACGCGCCCGACTGGGATACGGTTTGCAACCTGGGCCATGACCTGCAGCCAAACAACATCTTGTTTGCAAGCAATGCCACGGCTGTTGAAAGTGTTGGTAAAGGTGCTTACTCAGCAGGATCAACAATGGGCGCAGACGATTTTGCAACTGACGACGCCAATGCGGTAGCAGGTAGTGTGAGCCGAGATTTTGGTGATGCCTCTGAGACAGCCACCGACGTTAACGAAACCGATTTGATGGACCAAAGTCTTGATCCAGCATTTGCTTTTGATGAAACTGATTTAGAAGCGACCGGCGACTTTTCACAAATCGCCAATGAAATAGCAACAGAAGAAGTTGCAATGAATGCGGACACTCTGGTTGACGACACCTCGTTGGATTTCCCAGGCTTCGACGCAACTGAAAGCCTCGGTGATGCGGCGAGCGATATCGCAGACGCCGGTAAAGAGAAATTATCCGATGCAGGTGATGCTTTGACTGACGGTATTGGTGGTCTTGCCGCTGGCGGCGCCGCTGTTGCCGGTGGACTGGCTGCAACGGCGGCTTCTGCCAAGGATAGTGCTGTTGACGTATTTGATGATGCACTGAGTCTTGATGATCTTGATAGCGCAGCGTCGGCTGCTAATGATGGTACGCAAGGGTCGGTTGCTGAAGACCTCACACTCGATCTCGATCAGCTCTCTGGTGACTTAGAGTTAGACGGTACCGAATTGTTGGACCAACCATCGGCTGATGCATTGGATGATCTTGAAATTCCTGACCTTACTAGCGACAACGAGTTGATGACCGACAATGTAGCGAACATTGATGGGTCGGACGAAATGGACACCATGATGGATTTGGCAAAAGCCTATATCGACATGGGTGACAAAGATTCTGCGAGTAGTGCATTAGGCGAAATCGTTAAGAGCGGTAATCCTGCTCAGGTTTCAGAAGCTGAAACACTACTGCGTAAGATTTCTTAAGATCGAACTAGCGCGGGCAGTTTAGCTGCTCAGTTAGCAAAGCGGCGCTGACAACCTGCAATGGGGTCAGCGCCTTTTTTATGCCCATGTTGGACTGAGTCTTATCATGAGAATTGCACTGGCGGTTGATTACGACGGCGCTCCGTTTTGTGGTTGGCAAATTCAACCACATTGCCATACAGTTCAGGCAGAGCTGGAACAAGCCCTAAGTAAAATCGCTGACGAACCCATTAGCGTCAGTTGCTCTGGTCGCACCGATACCGGCGTGCATGGCGTTGCGCAAGTTGTGCACTTCGATACACAAGCAGTTCGACCGATTCATGCATGGACCTTCGGTACCAACACGCATCTGAGTAAACATGTGGCGGTACATTGGGCGGGTGAGGTGAGTGATGAATTTCATGCACGTTTCAAAGCACTCAACCGAAGCTATCAATACCGCATTCTTAATCGAGGTACTCGCTCTGGACTACATGCAGGCAAACTGAGCTGGATAAATCAACCACTCGACACCCTTGCAATGCACGAAGCTGCGCAGCAGCTATTGGGCGTCCATGACTTCTCAGCCTTTCGCTCATCCGAATGCCAAGCCAAACATGCCGTTCGTGATCTACAACAACTGGACGTAAACCGGCAGGGACAACTCATTACTATTGATGTGCGCGCAAATGGTTTTTTGCACAATATGGTCAGAATCCTTGCTGGTTGTTTGATACGCATCGGCAAAGGGGAAGCTGACGCGGCTTGGCTGCGCGATGTGCTTGAAGCGGGTGATCGAACCCAAGCTGGCATGACCGCACCGGCGCAAGGATTGAGCTTTGTGCAGCCCACCTATCCGGAGAAGTTTGGTATTCCTGATTTTCGAGAACTGGCCGCCGATCCTTGGCGCTCTTTACCGAGTTAGTATCGCTAACAGCCAGATAATATCGAATATCTGTTATCGTCTCACCCCTGATGACACACACAACACGTATAAAAATTTGTGGCATTACGCGCGTTGAAGATGCGCTGTTTTGCGAACAGCTGGGCGTTGACGCGATAGGGTTTGTATTCTGTGAGGCGAGCAAGCGCTTTATAAAGCCAGAACAGGCCAAAGCCATAAGCGACGAATTGGCGCCTTTTATGGTGCGCGTTGGTTTGTTCCTCGACGCGCCACGGCATGAGGTTGAGCACGCTCTAAAAACATTGCCGGGTATATTGCCGCAATTTCATGGTCGCGAGAGTGCTGCCGAATGCGATAGCTATGGCGTGCCATACCTCAAAGCAATAGGTCTGGGCTCGGGCATGCCCAGTGCGCACGCCCTCTCAGAGTTTAAAAATGCCCAGGCCTTCTTATTCGATTCCAACGAGCCTGGCCAACTGGGTGGCACCGGCCACGCATTCGACTGGCGCAAACTAGACCAAAACATCCCCAAACCATTGATTTTGGCGGGTGGCCTGTACCCCCACAACGTCAAAGCGGCAATTGAACAGGTCCAGCCTTATGCAGTGGATGTCAGCACGGGTGTAGAAGCGTCGAAAGGCGTCAAAGATCATGAGGCTTTACGCACATTCGTTGACGCGGCACGCAGTAGCGCTGGTATCATTGACGGTTGAAGATTCACAACAAGAGATCCTCGATCCGTGAGTGATGAAGACAAAAAAGATAAAAAGCCAGGTAGTGTTGCTGGGCGTCTGAGTTGGTTCGAAAAACTTATACCAGCACGCATCGGCGCCAGAAATACGGAAGAAAAAGGCAACGTACCTGAGGGCTTGTGGGTTAAGTGCGACAACTGTGCGAATGTTCTGTATCGGGCTGAGGTTGATCGCGCGCAAGACGTGTGCGTGAAGTGTTCGCATCACATGCGCATAACGGCGCGAACCCGGATGGAACGTTTGCTCGACAAGGAAGGTCGTGTGGAAATAGGCGACACGATTGAGCCTGTCGATATGCTTAAATTTAAAGACAGCAAACGCTACCGTGATCGTCTTGTGCAAAAAACCAAAGACACCGGTGAAAAAGATGCCTTGCTTGTCATGAGTGGCAGCATTCACGGTAATCCGGTTGTGGTGGCCATTTTTGATTTTAAATTTATGGGTGGTTCCATGGGCTCGGTTGTTGGCGAGCGATTCTCCCGCGCTTGCGACTACGCTTTAGAAAAGGATGTACCGTTCATTTGTTTTAGTGCCAGTGGTGGTGCGCGAATGCAAGAAGCCTTGTTCTCACTATTTCAAATGGGAAAAACCAGTTCGATGTTAACCAAGCTTGCTAACCGGCGCATACCCTACATATCTGTACTGACCGATCCCACTATGGGCGGTGTATCAGCAAGCCTTGCCATGCTAGGTGACATCATCATTGCAGAACCGGGCGCAGAGATTGGTTTTGCCGGTCGTGTAGTCATAGAGCAAACGGTGCGAGAGAACTTACCCGAAGGCTTTCAGAAAAGTGAGTTTTTACTCGAGCACGGTGCCATTGATATGATTGTCGATCGCCGAGACATGCGCGATAAGTTAGCTGGACTATTGGCCAAGTTGTGCGACCTACCACCAGTTAAATTCGACAAGGTTGATGAAGCGGCTGAAGCGGCGAGTTAGTCGTCAGGACGTTCCATGAGTGCGCCATCGCCTAGCGATACTCTTAGCCAGTGGCTTAACTGGTTGGAACAGTTGCACCCAACTGAAATCGATATGGGCTTGCAGCGTGTAGGACAAGTGGCCAATCGTTTGCAACTGCGACCAGCAACGATGCCCGTTATTCTCGTTGGTGGCACAAACGGTAAGGGTTCAACCGTCGCACTATTAACCGAAATTTATCGACATGCAGGCTTTAAGGTTGGCGCCTACACAAGCCCACACATCGACGTGTTCAACGAGCGCATGTGTGTTGATGCGCAAATGCTGAATGATCAAGTCATCGTTGATGCCTTGCATACCGTTGAATCCGCTCGAGAACCTGAAACGCTAACTTATTTCGAATACACAACGCTTGCTGCGATGGCGGCGTTTACGAAGCAAGATTGTGATGTGGTGGTGATGGAAGTGGGCTTAGGCGGGCGTTTGGATGCAACGAATTTATGGGACGCTGATTGCGCGATTCTAACCAGCATAGCGCTGGATCATCAGGACTACTTAGGCGATACCATTGAAGCGATAGCAGCTGAAAAAGTAGCCATTGGTCGCTCTGGCAAACCGTTGATTGTTGGTGAGCAAAATCCGCCGGATAATTTAATCCAGATCGCTAAGGGAGCGAACATGGATATTCAGTTCATCAATGAAAACGCGTTACCCAATTCAGCACTAGCTGGCGTTCATCAGCAACGCAATGCCGCCTGTGCCTTACTCGCTGTGGCCTCCTTGCAAGAACAACTACCGGTAAGCGACGATCATATCCAACAAGGTTTGGCGTCTGTGCATGTACAAGGTCGTTTTGAACAAAAGACCATCGATTCGCAATTGGTTGTGCTAGACGTTGCACACAATCCGGCGGCAGCGATTACCGTTAGAGAGGCATTGTTGGCAAACTATGCTGGCCACGATGTTTATGCCGTATTTTCCGCACTAAAAGATAAAGACATAGAGGGCATTGTTGAAGCCTTAGCACCAGCTGTGTCACGTTGGTACTGTGCTCAATTACCCGTGCCTCGCGCCACGCCCTTGAGCGATTTGGTCGAAACCATATCCAGCCTTCAGCCTGGTGCCGTAAAAGGTTTTACTACGGTGCGCAATGCCTGGCATGCGGCGCGTGCCGATGCCCAGTCGCGCAACAATGACAAGCCGGTGCTTGTGTTGGTTGCAGGCTCCTTTTATACCCTATCGCAGTTGGGTGATGAGGCAGGGGACGAATCTTGAGTGGTTCCGACCCACTCGACGAGCAAAAGTCGATTCGGCTTCGGCAGCGCTTGTGGGGTGCGGCTGTGCTCATGGCATTACTGGTAATTTTTTTGCCGCTGTTGCTCGATGGCTCTGGTAGCGAGAGTCAATATCGTCGGGTGGAACGATTACGCGCTGAGCCACCTCGAATACTCGATGCTGATGGCGTGCCTGAGCCGTCGTTAATTGCGCCAAGTAAACCAGCGCAAATTATTCCGGAAGAGCGTGCCGAGCACGAGCCTACCAACAATGGCGCCGCTGTTGCGCAGACACCACCCGCCGTTGTGCCGCAAGCCCGTCCAGCGCCCACTACGGCAAACGAAAATACCGATCAAATTCAGGCCTGGGTGGTTCAGGCGGGCAGTTTCGGCGACGAACAGAACGCCTTGGCAGTGCGGGATAAGTTGCGTCGGGCTGGTTTTCCATCATTTGTGACGCCAACAGAGGCTGCTACGCCCTTATATCGGGTACGAGTGGGTCCAATGATTAACTTGCAGCAAGCAGAGACCAGCCGGGACAAAGTCATTCGTCTTTTAGATAGAGAAGCCATTGTGGTCAGCTATCCTTAATGAATAGGTTCTGTTTGATAGAATGCCGTACACACTGCGGGTGTGTCAGGAGGTTACGTGTTTTCTGGAATTGACGTGCTGGTACTACTCATCATTGTGGTGTCTGTGGCCATCAGTGCTGTGCGTGGTTTTTTCAAAGAGGCGGTCAGTCTACTGACCTGGCTTTCGGCGATTCTCATCACCTTGATGTTTACTTCTCGGTTTGCGTCGTTGCTGCCACGCGACACAATTGAAAGCCCCCAAGCCCGTTACGCAATCAGTGCGCTCGTTTTATTTTTTAGCGCCATGATTTTGGGCGGCTTGATTAACTACTTGTTCCAAAAGATTTTGCAATCGGCCGAAAAAGGAAAGCTCGATTTGTGGTTAGGTGTGGGCTTTGGCGTGGCACGCGGGGTCGTCATCGTGACCTTGTTGGTACTACTGGCTAACCTTATTCCCACCTTTAAACAAGAAACTTGGTGGCGACAGTCGGCGTTTATACCGCCTGTGCAAAGGGCCGCCAAATTTATTCACGCGCAACTGCCCTTAGAGTTGGCGCAACATTTTGATTTCTCAGCAGCGAGCTCCTAAAACATGTGTGGCATTCTCGGAATCGTTGGAGTAGAGCCGGTAAATTCCAGGCTTTATGATGGATTAACCTTACTTCAACACCGCGGTCAGGATGCAGCCGGTATTGCAACAAGTCATGACGGGCGCCTTATGTTGCGCAAAGCGGCAGGGCTTGTGCGTGATGTGTTCAGTAGCCGGCACATGAATCGTTTGGCCGGTAACATGGGCATTGCTCATGTGCGTTATCCGACCGCAGGATCATCGGCCGCAGCTGAAGCACAGCCCTTTTACGTAAATTCTCCCTACGGTATTGTGATGGGGCACAACGGTAACTTAACCAATGCCGAGCAGCTGCAACGCGAATTGTTTGAATCAGATTTACGCCACATCAATACAGGTTCGGATTCAGAAGTATTACTCAATGTGTTTGCACATGAACTACAGGCGCTAAAACCGGCAACCACTATTACCCCTGAGCAAATATTTGCAACCGTTGCCGCCGTGCACAAACGTTGTAAAGGTGCGTATGCCGTCATTGGTATGTTGGTTGGTCGTGGCGTGTTTGCATTCCGTGACCCATTGGGTATTCGGCCAGCTGTTATCGGTGTTCGCCATACCGATACTGGTAGCGAATATGCGGTGGCATCTGAAAGCGTGGCTTTGCAAGGATTAGGTTTCACACGCCTGCGCGATCTTGAGCCTGGTGAAGCGATATATATTGATATCGATGGCAATATGCACACTCGACAGTGCGCGGAAAACCCAGAGCTATCGCCGTGTATTTTTGAGTTTGTTTACTTAGCGCGTCCCGATAGCATTATCGATAACGTATCGGTTTATAAATCGCGTTTACGCATGGGCGAAAAGCTGGCGAAGAAAATTTTACGCGAACGTGAGAATCACGGAATCGATGTTGTTATTCCGATTCCCGATACCAGTCGAACATCGGCAATGGAAGTGGCCTTTCATCTGGGTGTGAAATACCGAGAAGGCTTTATAAAAAATCGCTACATCGGTCGAACCTTTATCATGCCAGGACAACAGCTTCGAAAAAAATCGGTACGTCAAAAGCTCTCACCAATTGATCTGGAGTTTGCTGGTAAAAATGTCTTATTGGTTGATGATTCCATCGTGCGTGGAACCACGTCTGGGCAAATTGTACAAATGGCGCGTGATGCGGGTGCAAAAAATGTTTTTATGGCGTCAGCGGCGCCACCGGTGCGATATCCAAATGTTTATGGCATCGATATGCCTGCGCCAAAAGAACTGATCGCGCATGATCGTAGCGTTGAAGAAATACAGGAAATCATTGGTGCAGATTGGCTGGTATACCAAGATTTGGAGGACTTGATCGAGGCTGTGCGTTACGACAAGCACCCAATCGATACGTTTGAGTCCTGCTGTTTTAATGGTGAGTATATAACGGGCGATGTAGATAGCAGTTACCTGCACGCCCTGCAGTCGAACCGTTCAGATAAAAAGAAAAAAGCCGCTGGCGGTGCAGACGATTTAGTGGTTTTATAAATAAGGTTTTACATAGGCCACAATTGCGTATCTGGATAAAACTGAGACCAGGCAAACCAGAACGCCTGATGCCCGCCTAAATCTTCACCGCTTTTGCTAACCGCTTTTACGCCACCGCCATCAAGCACTAACTTGATGTTTTCAAATTCAATGGTTTCATCGTTTACTAAGGCATCGATCGCTTTGGGTAAATGAAAAGCGATTGGTGTACCTGATTCCGCGACTACACCAACAATATCATCGTGCACGGATAAGCGTGGGTCGACATCACCGATAGGGAAGATCGGACCATCGGCATCGCGGTTATTGCGAAAATCGAAATCGCGCCCAAGTGCCAAGGATTCAGCCAGCACCGTTGTGCTTGGGTGTGCTTTTTTCCAATCGCCCCACTTAGTGGTCACCACACCCGCTTGTTTAAGTTTCACTTTTTTGTCGGCAAGCTCACCGGTTACCGCGTTACCACGAAAGGTATCGAACACAGAAAAAGTATTGAGATCGTACATGACCTTGTTCGAGCGTATCAGTAAACCCGATGTGCGCAGGATGGGGCGTTCCACACCTTTGGGCACATCGTCAGTGAAATACGCTTGAGCCGAAGCACATAACGTGCAATAAGGAATGCCCAAATCACGCCCGCCCAGCGTGTCGTTAACCATTTCGCGCACCTCCATGATTTGTCTTGGATATGCTCGGTATTCACCATTGACTTCAATACCGAAAACGATCGCATCATCCGCTAGCCAGGTAGCGTCTTTGGCGCTGGTCACGGGTGGATTATCAGCAGCTGGAATACAATTGCACGGTTCGTCCGTGGTGTCGAAAGGACGATCATCGATACGAACGCCGCCCCAGGAAACATGGCGCCAGTCAATATCGCCGGGTTTAAATATGCCATTCCATTCGCGAACGATTAGAGTGTAGATATTGCGTTTGTATGTTAAATAGTCTGGTGGAGCTGGAATATCCCAGCCAATAAGCTGATCGGTTGTATGGCCCCAAAAGTTTCCATTTTCGAATTCTATATTGAGTAGCTGCTGAGTGGAATTTGCGAGTACCCGCATTAATTCTGTTGAGCCCGCTATACGCATCATGTCGCTGACTAACCATGCTAAGCGTGGGTCTTTCGATTCGCTGATGGTTTTTATGGCTGCATTTTGCTCAGGCCCCCACCGACCTGATTTAAGATTAACGCCGAAAGCTGAATCCAAAGCCTTAACCAGTTCTTCACTTAACGGACCGGTCGGCACATCCGGTGGTGTACCAAATCGTTTTATGACATGTTCGGGTAGTTGGTGAGTTTGCGCAGCAGTGCTTTGTGCATGAAGTGTTGCCATCACGATGAATAAAATTGAGCAGGCGAGAACAAGTTGGCGAACAATCAGTGAGTTAGTGAGTGCCGAGCGCATAAATAGCTACCTGAAAAAGTGTTGGGTATCCGATACTATGAGTGTTTTAGCGTTAAAGAGTTCGCTAATCGTGCATAGTTCTCAATGATTTTTTCGCATAAATTTCTTGCCCTGTGCGCCACCGTGATGCTGAGCGCTGTGTTGGGTTCGATTCACGCTTTTTCTGTGTTCATGCCACAGTGGGAATCCATTGTTGGTGCTAATCGCGCCAATGTTAGCTTAATTTACTCGATCGCTCTTGTTGCGCTTACTGTATCGGTGTTGTTTGGCTATCGAATCTACTGCGTTTTCTCGCCGGTTAAATTAGTTCTGCTGGTGGGTGTGTTGGCTGCTATGGGGTTATGGGTATCGGCGATTAGCCACTCAATACTCCTTTTATATTTTAGCTATGGCGTCATATTCGGTGGAGCGAACGGTGTTGGTTACGGATACGCGCTTCAATTGGCAGGGCAGGCTATGCCAAGGACACGCGGATTTGCTATGGGTTTGGTTACGGCGTTTTATGCTGTTGGCGCAACCGTAACACCAACCTTGTTCGGAAAATTAATCGAACGTGGTGGAAACGAATTAGCTTTGCAGACAATCGCTGTGCTTGTTTTTTTAACGGCACTTGTCGCCGCTGTTTTTCTCAAAGTTTCAGCGATACAATTTACCGGGGAAGTTCGCTCTGCTTCTACCAAGCTAACTTCTGCGAAAAGGCGTACGCGCCTATTACTTTGGTTGGCGTATGGCACATCAGTAACCGCAGGCTTAATGGTGTTAGGCCATGTGTATGGTATTGCACTTTGGGCGCAACTCGCTAGTGCGACAGCCATCTGGGCGGTTACCCTGGTAGCTTTTGGCAATATGATTGGCGGATTTTTTGTGAGTTTCTTTGCTGACAAAGTAAAACGCAAGTGGCTGCTGGTTGGTTTGCCGTTAGTGTCGGCGCTTGCTTTATCGATTATGGTCGTTGGGGTGAGTCTGAACGCATTGCCGGTTCTATTTTGTTTGGGCATCATTGGCTTTTCTTATGGTGCAATCATTGCCGTCTACCCTGTGGCTGTGGTGGAGATTTTTGGTGCGAACACATCGCCCAGAATATACGGACAAATATTTACCGCGTGGGGAATAGCAGGTGTGCTTGGGCCATGGATAAGTGGATTACTATTTGATTATACGCGCTCTTATGCGATGGGCTTCGTCATGGCCGCAGTGCTCAGCGCTTTGTCGGCCTTGGTAATTTGCAGTGTTCGATTTAACCCGCCGTTGGATTGACCTAGTCGTTGCCTTTATTGTTTTCTTCCGGGTCAACTGACGGCCCTTCGATGTAGTAAATACCAAAGCCAAGCCGCCGTTGTTTTGTGTAGTCGGTGCTAGTCGATTGTTTTTGAGCTTTGGACAAATGCGCATTCAGTTCTTGAATCACGGGCTTGGCTTTTGCAGCGGTTAGCTTCTTAAATTCTTTTACGAATTCTTTGTCCACATGGGTGTAAATCACCTGGCGTTGGAAGCGTTTATCCTTATCGGCTGCATCTATATTATGAATTGAAGTTTCAAACAAATCGCCCACGCTTGTGGCAATGACGCGCACTTGCTCCAGCTCATCTTTGCGTGGAACATACGCACTGTTAACCAATCGTACTGTGTGTTCATCCGGCTGGCTTGTTACCCCAATATGATTAAGTTCTTCGAGAACTACGCCAAAGGTGATATCACCACTGTAGCGTTTTACCAATGCCACAAAACTACCGTATTGTTTTCCACGTTTTACATTTTTCAGCGGTAGATCAAGCGGGTTGGAATTCTCGTCAAGAAATTCTGGATCGCTTAGCCAACCATGCACAACGCGTTGCGCGCGATTTGGTTTTTGTTTTTGCAGAGCCTCATTGTTGTCCAGCATGTCGCGAAAACGAACAACTTCTTTACGGCTCAGGCCAGTTAATACCGCGACCCGTGATATTGTCATTTCAACGTCTTTGATAGTGAAGTGCTCATAGGCGACCTCCACGTAAGTTTGTCGAATAAGTTCGGTGAGTTCTGAGTGCGTGAATTCGTGCCGTATAAGCAGCCTGATGAGCGGGCGCAACATGCTGACCAGTGCACGGGCCAATCGAGTTTTATGAGATGAATCCAAAACCTTTTCAATCCATGTTCAAGTGAGAGTTCAGTAATTACCTACCGTTTGCTTCTTCTGCCCTGAGAAGTACGCGATTTCTAGTTTACACAGCGTAGGATATAATTCCCATGATTATTTTAATAAAACTTTCTTAATTTTTCCAGTTCAGCGCACAAGGTGGAAAAAGGGCGAGTAGAAACAACCAGTTGTACTAGTCAGGTTAGTCTTTCGAGTATATTCCGCCAGTTTCACGAAACTGTGCGGTTGTTACTAGCGATACACTCTTGTGTTCCCAAAGGTGCGGCAGTGCGATAGCGATGAATTGAGCATTGGATACTCAGTTGCGGTAATATCGCCACATCCACCGCGGTAAAATAGGCGATGAGCTCGGATTATAAAACCAAATTAAACAAAGCCACATTTGAGTTGTACGAGAAAGGTGTTAAGCGAAAATACTCACACACACTGGCGTTTAAATTCTTGCGATTGTGTGGTTTTGAAGTGCGTTTGCCGGCTTACTCTGAACCGAGAACGGTTTTGTTATATACCAGTATCTATTTCGCTTGCGTCACTATCTTGCTCTACGGCTTCCTGCAATGGAAAGCGGATAGCATTGATATACCATCCTTAATTTCTGTTGCAATATTACTCGGTGCCGCCACTGGACTTATCATGATGTGGTTGACCGATTACAAACAGAAAAAATACGAACTTACACCATGGGAAGATCTGTAGTGAGCCAAACATCCGAAACGAACAGACGCATTGTATTGGCCGAGCGCCCCAAAGGCTTGCCAGATGAAAACACCCTACGCATGGAGTCGGTCGCGCCACCAAAACCTGGCAACAGTGAGATGTTGCTAAGAACCGAATACCTATCGCTTGACCCCTACATGCGGGGGCGAATGAATGATGCTAAATCTTACGCCGAGCCGGTCAATATCGATGAAGTCATGACCGGACAAGTGGTTGCAGAGGTGATGAGCTCGGAGGTTACTGGTTTTGAGATTGGCGACTATGTGTTAGCCGGTAGTGGTTGGCAGGACTATGCGCTCTCTGATGGAAATGAAGTTTTAAATTTAGGCAAAGCGCCTCCGAAGCCTTCATGGTCGCTCGGTGTCTTGGGCATGCCCGGCTACACCGCTTATGCTGGCTTGCTGAAAATTGGTGAACCGCAGCCGGGTGAAACTGTTGTGGTCGCAGCAGCGTCTGGTCCGGTTGGGGCAACGGTTGGGCAGATCGCAAAAATTAAAGGCTGTCGAGTTGTTGGTATTGCGGGTGGTGCGAAAAAATGTAAGCACGTTGTTGATAATTTAGGCTTCGATACTTGTCTTGACCACAAGAGTAGTGACTTTGCCGAGCAGCTAAAAGCATCTTGTCCCGATGGCATTGATGTTTATTATGAAAATGTCGGTGGCAAAGTGCTCTATGCGGTACTGCCATTACTGAATGCGTTTGCACGTATGCCTGTGTGCGGTGTTGTGTCGTGGTACAACTTAACCGGCTTACCCGAAGGCCCTGATTTTGGTCCGGCGATTATGGGCACCATCTTGCGCATGAAAGTGAAGGTACAGGGCTTTATTATCTACGACAGTTTTCCGAAGAGCACATACAAGGAATTTGTAAATGATATGACGGCATGGTTGGAGTCGGGTGCTATCAAATATCAAGAACAAGTGGTTGATGGTTTAGAGAATGCGCCGGCGGCATTGAATGATGTGTTGCTCGGCAATAGCTTTGGGAAAGTGGTCGTAAAAGTGTGACGTTTTTTCTTCAAAGCAACTCGCGTGCAGAAATTATAATACCAGCCAAAAACATCAGCCCTATAAGTAAGCGCCGGAAGTGGTCATCTTGGAGTCGGCGGAATATATACATACCGACGTAGGCTGATAAGACTGTTACGGGGATGGCGATGAGGATGCGCAACAGCCCCGCTTTATCAAACACGCCATAAAACGCCATCAGAATTGCTGCAAACAATAGTGCTAGTACGTTGTAGGGTTGCGTTACTGCGCGCGTTTCTTCCTTAGGCCAAGGGCGCATCGCGCACCACATCGTAGGCAGCGCCCCCGAGAGCCCTGTAGAGCCACCTAGAATACCGCCGACGAAACCAATGCTGGCATCGATAATGGGCGTGCGAGCGGTCATTTTTGGTAGATTTTTTCTAACGGTGAAAAAGCCACCGTACAAAATTAAAAAACCGGCAATAACGAGTTTCAACAAACCAGCATCGATGTGTGCTAGCAACACCACACCAATGGGTGCGCCAATCAGTCCGGGAATAACGAAGCGGGCAAGGCGTATACGGTGTGTACTTATGGTTTCTCTTAACATCCACACGCCTGGAATTCCACTGACGACAGCCATGACCACCGCGAGTGATACAGCTTCGGGAGGCGTCATTACCTGTAACCAGAAACCAAGTGCAAACAAGGCTGTGCCAAAGCCTGCCAGGCCACTGAGAAAGCCACCCGCGGCAGCACCGCATACAAGCATTAATAGGTAATAAGCGCTCATGTGAAGGTGAGCGTTATCGATGCGTTAATGTATGCAAGTTGGTTTATCCGCCGAGAAAGAGATCGCCAACACGCGGATTCGCGAGCAACTCATCGCCTGTGCCAGCTATGGCAAGCTCGCCTGATACAAGTACATATCCGATGTCTGCAAACTCCAAGCCCTTTTTCGCGTTTTGCTCAACCATGATGATGGTCTTGCCTTCGTTATGTTGCAGGTCGTGCAGAATTTCAAAAACCATATCAATAAAGCGCGGCTCTAATCCAATCGAGGGTTCATCAACCAACAACAACTCTGGGTTCATAACCAGCGCACGTGATATCTCTAGCAGGCGCCGTTCACCGCCTGACAAAACGCCCGCGTTGTGTTTACGTCGTGCTGCCAGGCGAGGGTATTTATCAAACACTTGTTCGGCAGCGGTGCGTGCTTCGGCCGGTTGATTTTTTAAAAAGCCGCCCATCCACAAATTCTCTTCCACTGTCATGCCTGGGAAGATGGATTTGTCTTGCAGAATGTAAGCGATACCGGCTTCAGAGAGTTTTTGGTTCGGTGATAAGGTGGTGACATCGCGCGGGCTGCTTTGTCCTCCAATGGTTATGTTGCCAGAGAAAATATTATTAAAGCCGAAGATGGCATGCAATATAGTCGATTTACCCGCACCATTAGGACCAATCAAACACAGTGATTGTTGTTTACCCACACGTAAATTTAAGTCGTGCAGGATTTGCATCTTGCCGTAGCCTGCACATAAGTTATTGATTGATACAAAGGCATCGTTTCCAGCCAAGGCATCAAGGTCAGATACGTTTATTTCTTCTGCGATGGCTGCCGCTTGTCGGGTAACTTCTTCAACGGAAATAACCGCATCAACACCACCACTACCATAGCCAGAAATATT
Source organism: uncultured Granulosicoccaceae bacterium (assembly GCA_938035945.1). Classification (GTDB taxonomy): domain Bacteria; phylum Pseudomonadota; class Gammaproteobacteria; order Granulosicoccales; family Granulosicoccaceae; genus Granulosicoccus. The sequence continues at coordinate 5,467 of CALHOU010000112.1, read as the reverse complement.
CTTGTTGTCGTCAGATGTACTCATAGTGTCTGCCCTGTGTTCCTAGTGTGCGCCCAGATAAGCATCAACAACGCGTTGATCATTCTGGATGTCAGCCGGTTTGCCTTCGGCGAGCATTTCACCGTGGGCCAGGCAGTAAATGTGGTCCGCCATATTCATGATGACGCGCATATTGTGTTCAATGATAAACAGCGTAATACCAAATTCTTCGTTGGCGCGCCGAAGTCTATCGATAAGGCCATTGATAAGCGTTGGGTTAATACCAGCTGTAGGCTCATCTAACAGTAAACAAGTTGGTTCGTTCATCAAAGCCATGGCAAATTCGAGTAACTTTTGCTGGCCGAAGGACAATGAGCCTGACTGTAGAAAACGCTTTTCATATAAGCCTACAAATTCTAGTAGGTGATCAGCACGCTCATAGTCTTCTTTTTTATTAACAGTGAACGCATCGCGTAAACTCATTTTGCGATGAGGTTGAGAAATCAACATGTTCTCCACACCGTTCATTTCGCCATAGATGCGCGTTTGTTGGAAGGTGCGTAGTAAACCCAGCCGTGCTATTTCAGGTACTTGTAGTTTTGAAATTTCTTTATTTTCAAACTTTATGGATCCGGAGTCGATAGGATGGTAGCCAACAATCGAATTGAACAAGGTGGTTTTGCCAGAACCGTTCGGGCCAATTAAGCCCGTTATGCCGCCTTGTTCTACTTTCATCGAAATGTCTTTATTGGCAACAACCCCGCCATAAGATTTCGATACATCGCTCACTTCAATGATGGTGGTCACGAGTTGGCACCTCCATCAGCGGATTTTTCCACACGAATACCAAACCATTCAGGCTTCGTGTGCTTTAACCAACCCATGATACCGTCCTGAAAATATACAACGGTGACAACGATCAGAGCCCCCAGTGCAACCCATTGCCAACCGAGTAAGTAATTCCAGGTCACCTCTTTGAATACCTGGAAGATGATCGCGCCAATGATAGGGCCCCACAAGGTGCCTTTGCCACCCAACAGCACGCACACAACCATGAAGATACCTAAGTTGATGGTTTGGTAAGCCGTTTCGAGTGGCTCAAAGTGGATGAGCTGATAGGCAGAGATGCCACCGGCAACGCCAACGAAAAATGCGGCGATCGCCCAAGTCGTTAACTTGTACCGAAGCGTATGGATACCCATCGCTTCAGCTTTTTCTTCATCGTCTCGTATGGCATTTATAGCCGCGCCAAATCGGGTTTTATACATCCAGTTCAAAAATATAAATAATATTATTCCGGTGCCGGCAAACAGGAAGTAGAAGAAGAGTTTGCCTTCATCCAGATCGTTCGGGTACACGGGTAAGGCTATACCTTGACCACCGCCAACGAAATCCCAGTTTGAAACCAATTCACCGGCAGCAATTGCAACACCGAGTGTACCTATGGCGAAGTAAGGCCCGCGTAAACTGAATGTGAAGTAACCAATTATCAATGCGCACAGTGAACAAAATACGCCGGCAAACAAAATGCCTAAGGCTGCACCGAGAAAATATTGAGTGTCGGTAAATTTGTATATGCCACCTCCAGAGGCGTTGGTGTATTCAGCAACGGGGTAGGCGATGGCAATGCCGACAACGGCGCAGGCATACATACCCGTACCGTAAAAGAAAATATTGCCTAGTGAGTTATAACCCATCTGCCCACCGGTCATATCCCAGGTAAGTGCAACAATAATCATCAACCATAGGGTGGCTAACTGGGTTCGAAAGTCCGGGAACAAAAATGGTGCTGCGAATATAATAAGAAGCAACACCGCGTAGAGTAATGTTTTAGCTATCGTCATTGTATTTCTCCTATTTCAATACTTGACGAGAGCGTCGTTGTTGAATCATGCGAAAGACCAATACGAGCAATAACAGCAGCACTGCAATTGCTTGTTGATAACCAATGCCAAAAATATGAGAGCCGTACTGCTCAAGTGCGCCAATGCCTAAACCAGCTGCTATAACCCCGGGCAAGTTACCAAGGCCTGCGGCGGTGACGATCACGAACGCGCGTATCGCATAAGTGATGCCGTAGAATGGTTGGATAACCCAAACCATCACAATGATGGCACCGGCTGCACCACAAATGGCGGCGTTTAAAGAGAAGGTGAATGCATAAACTTTCTCCGTGTCGATGCCGAGTACACGTGCAGCTCTAGCATCTTGTGATGTCGCACGAATCGCTTGGCCCATGCGGCTGAACTTCATAAACACGATTACGCAAATCGCTAACACGGTTGCCATACACACGCCAATTAATTTGGCTATGGGTACGTCGACAAAGCCATCGAAGAAGAATAAGGTTTCGTAGCCGAGATTGACACTTTGCGTATCTGAGCCGAACATTAAGTTAAGCAACTGCGCCATCATGATGGCAATACCAAATGTAGCCAACAAAGAGGTAAACAGATCACGCTCGATAACACGGGTTATAACCAGCTTATAGATAACCCAACCAATCCCCCACATAATAATAAAGGCCAATGGAACACCAAATAGAGCGGGAACACCTAAGCCTGCAACCCACCAGGCGATGTAGCCGCCAGCAATGACAAAGTCGCCTTGGGCAAGGTTTTTAACGTTCATCACGCCCCAAACCAAGGCCAAACCATAGGCGGCGAGAGCGAATAGGGCGCCGATCATGACACCGTCAATAATAATCTTCAGATTTACAACAGGGAATTCAAACAGCAGCCCCAGATTGCCCATGATCTGATCCATAGCGTGACTCTTGGAAAGGTGAGGTTAAAAGGTTTGAAAAACCGGGGACTACGCCCCGGTTTCAACTACATCAATAACGCTTAGTTACGGGGCCAGTTCAATGGATCGGATGCGAACGCAGAAGGTGCGACCACTTTATATTCTCCATTTTGAATTTGGCGCAACACCATTGGCTTGGCAATGTTATTACCCGCATCAGAGAACCTGATGTCACCGTAGAAGGTTGATAGGTCAGTTTGTGCGATAGCATCACGAACGGCTTCTTTGTCCAGCGTGCCAGCACGCTCGAACGCGTCAGCAAAAACGTATACGGCCGCTGAAGCTTGAGCTGTTTGGTATGGAACGGTTTTGTTTGCATACTCGGTGTAGGTCGATTTGAATTCAGTGTCGTATTCAGCCGCTGAACCAAACAACTCATCTTTATAAGTCAGTGTTTCAGCCCACTGAGTTGAGCAAAGAATGTCGTTTGCAAAATCACCGAAGTTTCCAACAACGTCAGCTGCCTCACAGTGAGTCAATGCGATCATAGGCACCGAGATTTTCATCTCACCAATTTGACGAACCGCTGTAGCTGCACCTTTTGAGTGACCACTAACAATAAGTACATCAGGCTTGAGTAACTTAACTTTGGTTAAGATCGAGCTCATGTCAGAAAGATCACGCGGTAGTTTTTCATCGATAACGATTTGCATGCCCACCTTCGCCGCATCCTCCATAACACCTGCGCGAATATCGAGCGAGAATGGATCGTTTTCAACAGCGATCGCCACTTTTACGTCTGATGCTTTCTTACCTTCTTTTTCCGCTTGTTCTGCAGCGAGGGTGATGGCAGATGCGAGGTATTGCTCAGATGTAGACAAAACAGCGAACAGGTACTTGTAGCCTTTGTTGAACAGCGAGCGCGATGCACCTTCTGCTTCGACCATGGGAATTTGATATTTTTCAGTTACCGGCGCGATCGCCTTAGTTAGACCTGAAGAGTAGGGCCCAAGCATGTATTGCACTTTATCCTGATTAATAAGACGCTCGGCCAGCGTCGCGCCACGGTCACCTTTAGATTCATCATCGTAGTAGGTCACCTTGAAGTTGTAGCACTTGTCGCCAACTTTTACGCCACCAGCTTCATCGATTTTTTTGATCGCGAATTCATAACCGTTTTGCGCGTGTATACCGTTAGTGGCGTATTTGCCCGTAAGCGAAATTGCCGCACCGAGTACGAGATCTTCGCATTCGGCCGCATTCGCCTGACCTGCAAATAGCAATGAACCGGCAATGACGCCCAGGACTCCGAGTTTGGTTCTAGTGATTGTCATACTTCCTCCTCTAAGGAATGTTTTGTTGGACGGGGCATTGCACTAACGGCGTGCCACCTGACTTTAGCGAGTCAGTATTCCGTCGGTCGATAGGTGAGTTTTTTCTAAGCTATCAAATCCAGTGTACTGAAATAATCGTGTAGGCTCAAAGTTTATATTCGATATCAAATACCTGATTAGATAGTCCGTAGGCACTAATAGGTACAAAAGGACCCACACTTGTTACCACCACTAAGAACATGTTCACAATGGTGCAATTGACGCATTCACTGCTTTCGCAAATTATTTGGACGAAAAGCAATCGCAGTTTTCGCATTGTGTTGTTCACTACCTTCGTCGGTTTTTGTTCGTTTTATGCGCCGCAGCCTTTGCTGCCGATGTTTGCAAATGTGTTTGGTATCAGCTCTACCTTATCGGCGTGGTTGTTAACGCTGCCCTTTATATGTCTTGCTGTCGGCCCAATTTTGGTAGGTACAGTTCTGCAGCGAGCCAGTGCGCAACGCGTACTGGCAGTATCGTGCTTGATCTTGTCGATTGCGTTACTCGGTTTTGTGTTGTCGTCACAGTTTTATTGGCTACTCTTTTTTCGCGCCATACAATCCTTGATGTTGCCGATCATATTCACAGCAGCCGTTACTTACTGCAGCAAAGCTGGCGAACCGGAAAAACGCCAAACACGAATAGCGCTTTATATCACCGCCACCATCATTGGTGGATTTTCCGGTCGTCTTATCGGCGGATTTCTAGGCGAAGCATTTGGATGGCAAGCACCGTTTGTACTATTCGCGGTGCTCGCTCTGGCTTGTGCGGTATTAGTTTGGATGTTAGTGGAGCATGTTGCATTAGATGAAAAACCGCTGCGCGCAAAGCAAGTGTTAGTTTTAGTCAGACAAGCGGACGTTCGTTCAGGCCTGGCATTCGTATTCGCAACCTTTTTCACCTTCGCCGGCACCTTAAACGTTATTCCGTTTCGCTTGGTTGAACTCGAACCTGATATCAGTGCTTCCAGAATCGCAATGGTGTACGTTGGCTACTCAGTCGGCATTTTTATTCCGATGCTGATTCGTTGGGTGGTAGAACGCAGCGGTGGAGAGCTGCCCACCTTGTTTATTGGTTATGTGTTTTTACTGATCGGCCTTGTGGGTTTGTTTATCCCATCCGCCAATGCCATGCTGATTGTATTTCTGGTTTTGTCGATGGGTATGTTTACCATTCATGCTACGGCATCGGGGTTATTAAATAATATGCACGGTGATAATGCCAGCTTGATCAATGGTGCGTATATTTCGAATTACTATTCTGCGGCAGCCGTTGGTTCGATTTTTCCTGTTTGGATTGTGACGCAATTTGGTTGGACGGTTTATGTTGTTATGCAACTTTGTATAGCCGTAAGTGCGCTGTGGCATTTT
>CALHOU010000111.1 GCA_938035945.1 uncultured Granulosicoccaceae bacterium | reverse complement strand
ATCTATTGTGCCGACAAGGCAATCAGATCGCTATGCGATTTTTTATGCCTACTTAGCTATCCCATTCCAATACTACTGGGTAGCCAAAGCCGAATACGTGATGTTTCTTATATTGATACCGCTGTATATGTTTCTATTAATCCCTATGCGTTTAGTGTTAGCAGGGGAGACCAAAGGATTTATCCGCGCAGCCGGTACTATCCATTGGGGTTTGATGCTTACCGTATTTAGCATCAGTCACTTAGCGTATTTGCTGGTATTGCCAGTTAAAAATTCGGCAGCCGGTCCAATAGGTTTGGTGATCTTCGTGATTTTTGTCACCCAATTTAATGACATATGCCAATACATTTGGGGCAAAAATTTCGGCAAGCATAAAATCATTCCAAAGGTGAGTCCAAACAAAACATGGGAAGGTTTTCTAGGCGGATTAGCTACCATCGCTGTTGTAAGTTCATTCATTGCCCCATTACTCACACCGCTAACCACCTTGCAAGGCTTAGGTGTGGGGTTGTTGCTAGGCGTGGCAGGTTTTATAGGTGACGTGGTTTTATCGTCGGTAAAACGCGATTTAGGTATAAAAGACAGCAGTCAATTTATTCCCGGCCATGGTGGCGTGCTCGATCGCATCGATAGTTTAACGTTCACCGCACCGCTGTTCTTCCATTACTTGAACTACTTACATTTTTAGGAGACACAGCATGTTGAATTCATGGCCTAAGCTGATCTTCTTTATCCTCATCGTTAAGCCCGTCGTATTAATATTGCTGGGGCTCAATGTTCGCGGTTGGCAACACATGCCAAAACAAGGGCCAGCTGTTATCGTTGCGAACCACAACAGCCACTTAGACACGCTGGTTATCATGTGTTTATTCCCACTATCAATGCTACACAAAGTACGCCCCGTTGCTGCTGCAGACTACTTTTTAAAGCCCGGTTTTATGAGTTGGTTTTCATTGCGTTGTTGCGGCATCCTGCCCTTGGACAGAACCGGAAACACCGCACGAGAAGAGCTCTTTACCGGATGTGAAGCAGCCCTTGATGATGGCGACATCCTCATCATATTCCCTGAAGGCAGTCGCGGTGACCCTGAGAACTTAAGTCAGTTACGCAAAGGTGTTTATTACCTAGTAAACGAACGCGAAGATACGCCCGTCATTCCAGTGGTAACGCACGGTTTGGGTCGGGCACTGCCGCGTGGAGAAGCCTTGTTAGTGCCTTTTAATTGTGATGTTGTGCTTGGTGAACCGATTCATCACTTTGATAATGCTGATCAATTCGTCACCCAAGTGACCGATGAATTTGAACAACTGTTGTCGCAATGCATGACGCGCGCAAGCGAGTAGTCAACTATTGTTCCATCGCATCAGACCACTCGTCTAGAAAATATTGCCGTTTTAGTTTATCCAAATACACCAGTAAGCCAGGCCCTAAGCTGATCGGACGATAATACTGATGCTGCGACAAGGCTTCGCCATCGATCGGCGGCAATCCAGCCTTTTCTTTTATCAACGCTTTGCCTTGCGCATTTACAATAAAATCAATAAAGCCACCACCCAAGTTTGCATTCGGTGCCGAGCGTGGAATTAGCGCTGTGCGCAGCATAAAGTGCGTGTAATCAGACAAAGGCGCAATGAACCCGTCGCTGCTCTCATCGAGCACCGCTGATGCATAGCTACCAACCACGTTGTAAGCAAACGCGATTTCCCCCGACTCAAGTGCATTTAACATATCCGACGAACAGCAATACAGCTTTGGTTCTAACGAACCAATGACTTCGGCCAAGCGCCAGAATAAGTCAGACTGCCGCGCATCTTGGGTGGCAAACAAGTAGCCCGCACCAGACTTTCTAATATCGTAAGTGCCGATTTTGCCGCGAAAATAGTCAGGGTTGTCGCGTAATAGGGAAATAAGGTCCTGTCTATTTTGTGGGGTCGGGAAATCGCCAATACCCTGTTTGGATGCCACCAACACAGCGGGTTCTTGCGTAAACGCAAACAGGTGGTTACGCCATTTCGCCCACGTTGGCATGGATGACGTGTCAGCTGATTGATAGCTTTGGGTTAAGCCATCGTTGACGAGCTTGACTTGCAAGTCCATTGCTGACGAAATAACAACATCATATTGCGCACCCTCGTCATAAATGCCGGCAAACAATTCGGTGCTGGATGCAACCGTGTAAACCACATTAATACTTGGAAAACGTTCCTGATAGGCATCGATCAACGGTGCAAAATAGTTTAAGTCCGTGGTTGAAATGATTTTTAAAGTGGCACTGGATTGCGCAACCTCGAACGTTCGTTCTTCCTCGATTTCAAACGCGAATACCATTCCCGTGGAAAACAAAAAAATCAGAGTGAAAAAGTGGCGCATGTGCCTGGCCCTGTGTTTTGTTGAAGTACAAAAGTACCTTTGTGTGCTTTGGCAATGGCTTCTACCATGGTTAGTCCGAGCCCCGAGCCAACAACATCTTTCGCATTTTCACCGCGTTGAAATCGTTGCACTAATGCAGACTGTTCATTGCCGTCCAGCCCGCGGCCTTGATCACTTATTTTAAATAGGCAACCCTGTTCATCACGCTTCATTTCAATGCTTATGGTACCGTCGAAGGGCGAGTATTTAATCGCATTGTCTAACAAGTTGTGCAGAGCAATTTCAATTAACACCCGGTCACCGTTAATGCTAACACCGGGTTCGATATCACTTAACACGGCTAAATCTTTCAACTCAGCCGTTGCACTTAATGCGCGAATAACTTCGTACACCAAAGCCGTATAATCTATTTCTTCTGTGCTCAGTTGATCAGACCGGTAGCTGATCATGGCATGGTCTAACAGCTGAGAAGCCGAACGAGAGCTTTCATCAACCGCTCTAATAACTGTTCGAAGAGTTTTACGACTAGCGTCCGTTTCCGCCTGGCGCAACGCAATTTCTGCCTGAGTACGAACCGTTGCCAATGGCGTGCGCACGTGGTGTGCCGCCTCAGCCATAAACGTTTCAGTGCGATTTAAAGAACTTCGCAAACGCGCAATAAAATCATTTAACGACTTAACCAAAGGCGAGAGTTCTGAAGGCACAGGTGATTGTAGTGGTCGCAAATCGTGTGCGCCACGTCGTCCAATAGCATTAGCCACAGCATACAAGGGCTTTACCGTGCTGCGGGTTGCAAACCAACTCATCGCACCGGCAATCAGAAAGAAGCCGATACCAAGTGCGGCGGCTGTATTGGCAACTTTGGCCGATATCGTATCTTGCGCTCGGCGCGTTTGCGCAACCAATATCAGTACGCTAACCGGTTTGTTATTAACCGGTATTACCCGAGTTTGCGCTGCAACACGCACCGTTGTATCGCGAAATTGCGTGGCATAGAAAATGGGTTTTGACGTGTTTGTTGAATCAGCTGGCGCTGGCAAGTCTTCATATCCAGTGGCGGTTTCATTGTCGATGTCGATGCGATAAAAAACCCGATCTTCGCTGATTGCGCCTAGCATAGAAAACGCAGAGTACGGAATATCGATAACAATACCGTCGTTGTCCGTGCCAAGTTGCTCGGCAATCGCCGCAGCAGAAGCGCCGAGAATATTATCGTGTGATGCAACGGCTGCTTGGTTTGCAACCGCACGCACAGCCAAATAGAGTAACGCCGACAAAATCGCAGCCACTATCAACAACTGAATCAGCAGCCGGCGTCCTAACGAACCTGAGCTTGGTACCGCATTGTTCATTCACTGTGCATCCGATAACCAATGCCACGAACGGTTTCTATACGCGCTCTTGAACCTTTAAGTTTTTTACGTAATCGCCCAACGTATACTTCAATGGCGTTCTCGGAAGGATCCTCTGAATAAGAAAACAGACGATCAACTAAGTGCGCTTTAGAAAATAAGCGATCGGGTGTTGATAATAAAATTTCAAGCAGGCGCAGTTCTCTATTGCGCAAGTTGCGCGTCTCGTCACCTATGCGAATAGTGGCTGATAATAGATCGACTTCAATATCAGCAAATTGAATGGTGTTTTTAACCGACCCGCCTCGGCGACGTAGTACCGCACGGCAGCGCGCTTCAAGTTCAGCAAAGTCGAAGGGTTTGGTCACGTAGTCATCGGCACCACTGTCGAGTAGAGCGACGCGATCAGACACCGAGTTTTGCGCGGTCATTACAATCACCGGCGTATCGCGATTACTTTGCCTTTGCGTGTTAAGAAAATCCTGGCCATTTCCGTCGGGCAACATGATATCAAGCAAGATCAGATCGTAGTCTATGCCCGAGGCACAGCTGTGCGCTTGTTCCAAGCTGCTAGCCCAATCGACGGCGTGCCCGTCAAGTTTTAGCCGCTCGCTGACCGACAGGGCGAGATCAGCATTATCTTCAATGAGTAAAAAACGCATTCGAGCTCGTGATCGTTGGCGGTGACAGGTTCATGTCAGATTTGCATGGAAATATGAGGTATGCAAGAGTACCTACTTTTGACATAAGCATAAACTCCCGTATGCTGTTGGGACGCAATAGTAACCCTATTGTTTCCCAAAAACGGGACAGATTCACACTTGGACAAAAGGAATCATCAATGAAAATGACATTGAAAAAATCACTGGCAGCAAGCCTGCTACTAAGCCTAGGGTCGCTTAGTGGCAATGTATCGGCTGCAGAATGTATTGCCCCTGCAAACCCTGGTGGTGGCTGGGATTTCACCTGCCGCTCAATCGGTAAGATCATGCACGATATTGGCGCGGTTGATAAGCCCATTCAAGTCACCAACATGGCTGGTGCTGGTGGCGGCTTAGCGTTTAACCACGTCGTGGCTGAGCGTAACGACGATGCCGACCTCATCGTTGCGGCCTCTTCAGCAACCTCAACACGACTAGCGCAAAACGCCTACGCAGGCCGTGTTGCAGCTGACGTACGTTTTGTTGGAGCGATTGGCGCAGATCCAGGCGTTATTGTTGTTGCCAAAGACAGCCCATTCCAAAACTTAGGCGAATTGCTTGAAGCGATTAAAGCAGACCCAGGTTCAGTTGCATTCGCTGGCGGTTCAGCCGTTGGTGGTTTTGATCACCTGAAGCCGTTGATGTTGCTACAACGCGTCGGTTTTACTGATATCACAAAAGTGAAATACATCGGTGTAGATGGTGGTGCTGATGCAATCACACAAACTGTTGGTGGTTTCACCCAAGCAATGACAGGTGATATGTCGGAAATCGTTGGTTTCTTGAAAGCCGGTGAAATTCGCGCGCTAGCGGTTTTAACTGAAGAGCGAGTACCTGGCTTTGAAGATATCCCAACTGCAAAAGAGCAAGGTTTTGATGTAGTTGCGGTTAACTGGCGTGGTCTTTACGTGCCTAAAGGCGTAAGCGATGACACATTCAACATGTGGGCAGAGCGACTACAAAAAGTTGCCGACAGCGATGAGTGGGCTGAGCAAATGGCCGCGAATGGTCTTGCACCTTTCACCAAAGTAGGTGGTGATTTCCAAAGCTACATCGACGGTGTTGTTGAAGAAGTACGTCAGCTATCTAAAGATATTGGCGTTATTCAGTAATGGCTAGCGACCGGCTATTTGGGCTGGTTGTTTTGATGACGGCGCTTGCGTATATCGCAAGCGCCACTCAAATTCAAACCAGTTTTTTACAAGACCCCGTGGGACCTAAAGCATTTCCAATGCTTGTTGGTGCAGTAGCGGCAATCAGCGCGTTGGTGATGATCATCAAGCCTGATCCAAATCCGCAATGGCCAAACCTTAAAACATTTGGCGCGTTGTTAATTGCATTGTTAGTTTTAGTGGGATATGCGTATGCGCTCAAGCCATTCGGTTTCTTACTACCTACGGCAGTAACGGCTGCTATTTTAAGCTATCAGATTTCACCACGAGCTGTGCCTGCCATTTTAACCGGCTTGGGCTTATCGATTGGATTGTTCGTGTTGTTTAAATACGCACTCAAACTAGGCCTGGTGCCTTTTCCAAAAGGTATTTTCACTTAATGGATATCATATCCAATTTGGCATTGGGTTTCTCCATTGCCTTATCGCCATACACACTAATGCTTGCCATCGTTGGTTGCTTTCTAGGCACCATCATTGGCGCATTGCCTGGGCTTGGGCCTTCGAATGGCGTTGCTATTCTAATACCCATCACATTTACGCTGGGGCTTGATGCAACTTCCGCCTTGGTGCTAATGACCAGCGTTTATTACGGAGCCATGTACGGTGGTCGTATCAGCTCTATTTTATTAAATATACCCGGCGACGAGCCTGCATTAATGACAACGCTCGATGGCTACCCTATGGCCAAACAAGGTCGAGCTGGGGACGCGTTGGTTTTGTCTGGTGTTGCTTCATTTGTTGGCGCTTTTTTGGCAACCATCGGGTTACTGTTGCTTGCACCTTTGCTCGCTAGAGTAGCCTACTTATTCGGTCCAGCTGAATATTTTGCGTTATACCTATTAGCCTTTTGTACACTCGGTGGTGTTGCGTCTAATAACCAGGCGAAAGCCGCGATCGCTTCCTGTATCGGTTTGGGTATCGCCATGATTGGTGTCGATGATAATTCTGGATTGCCACGCTTAACCGGGGGTAATATGCACCTTGCCGACGGTATTGATTTCTTAGTGGCAATTGTTGGATTGTTCGCAATTGCTGAAGTGTTCTTCTTTATTGAAGGTCATGGAAAGAATTCATCGATTGGTGTAAAGCTTGAAAAAGTCAAAGTGCCATGGAAAGACATATGGCACACCAGGTGGACCATGCTTCGTTGCAGCTTGCTTGGTTTTATTGCTGGCATTCTGCCCGGTGCAGGTGCATCACTAGGTAGCTTCTTGGCCTATATGAGTGAGAAATCCATTTCAGGAAAAGACGGTGGGTTTGGAACAGGTGTTGCCAAGGGTGTGGCCGCACCAGAAGCAGGTAACAATGCAGCTGCAGGCGGTGCGCTCGTGCCCATGCTCACGCTTGGCGTACCAGGCTCAGGAACCACCGCGGTATTACTAGCACTTCTGATGACATTGAACATCACGCCCGGGCCAACCTTGTTTACCGATAGACCAGAAGTTGTTTGGGGCTTAATCGCATCGTTGTTAATAGCAAACGTTGTGTTGCTGTTAATGAATGTGCCTCTGGTTCGATTCTTTGTGCGTATTCTTATGGTGCCGGCTTGGATACTTTTACCAGGAGTCACCATGATTTCATTCGTGGGTATTTACTCCTTGTCTGGCAGCTATTTCGATTTGCTGCTCATGGTAGCGTTCGGCGCATTAGGGTATGTGTTGCGTAAACTCGATGTGCCAACTGTGCCGGTCATTCTCGGAATCCTGCTTGGTGGGCACATGGAAGATGCATTACGCCGCGCGATGGTGTTGTCTGACGGTGAGATTATGTACTTATGGTCGTCCCCAATAGCCATAGGTTTTTGGATAGCTGCTATCTTAGGCTTTGTGGCACCGATGTTTTTACGTGGAGTATTAACCAAGCCGCAAAGAGTAAGCGACTAGCTAGCTGCTATATTTTGCGTCCACTTGATCAATGGCTTTCACATTCGATGCCGACCTTCCTTGTTCATCGAATGTGTTAGCCAAATATGCATCTGCAATGGCTTTGGCCAGCTCAACACCGATCACTCGTGCACCCATCGTTATCACTTGTGCGTTGTTAGATAGGGCGGCGCGTTCAGCTGAATAGGTATCGTGACAAAGTGCAGCGCGAATGCCCGACACTTTGTTAGCCGAAATGCACACGCCAATCCCGGTACCGCAAACAAGAATGGCCCGATCATAGTGGCCTTGATTAAGTTCCGTGCAAACTCGATCACTAAGATTCGCATACAACTCAGTCTCACTTTCGGGGTTGTGCGAAACCTCTGATACCTCGTGTTTTTTGTTTAGATAACGCGCTAGTTGATGAGCAAGTTCCGCCCCAGCGCTGTCGCCTGCAATTGCCAGTTTCATACTAACCTCTATAGATTTACTGTCATCGTGGAATGGAGCTGAATTCAAAGTTAAATGTTTGCTTGGTTTCTATGGTGTTTAGAATGGCTTGCGTTAGCGGTAGTGTTTCGGCCTGCAGCGTGCCGTTATCGCACGCGTGTGCAAATCCACTGAGTAGCTGCTTGCCGGTATCCACACCTTCAACCGTTACACCTGACATTTCAGATTCAAGAATGTCGGCAAGCGTCCTGCCAGTGCCTAAATATTTTCCGAGCTTACTGTTTCTGCCACCACCAACCGTTACGTGTAAATCACCCAGGCCGGCCAGACCGAAGGCAACATTGGCATGGTCATTTGGATTGCGCTCGGCATGCTGCTTTATCCAGTTGCACAGAGTATTAATTTCATCTAATGCCTGGTTGAACAATCCAGCCAAGGGATTCTTCGCGTAACCATCATTCAATGTGTGAGCGGTGAACATGGCGCTAACGCCAATACACATAAAATTTTTCAGTGCAGCGCAGGCTTCCAGGCCGGTAAAGTCAGCAAATGTATTTATGTGGTAATAGTCTGTTTCCAATAGTGCGCGCAGTTCATTGGCGACAGTTAGATCGTCTGATGCAAATGCAACACGGGTCGGATAACTCAAGGCAAGTTCGTGTGCTATGCACGGCCCACCAATACCGACGATGCGGCCATGGGGTTTAGTGAGTTTTTGAGATATAGTTTGGGCGTAAGTGGACGGTGGCAGATTTGTATCGGTAGAGGCAACTAATCCCTTAGTCACCAAGGCGATGATATTTGGCAACGCGTTATGTTTCTCAATCACACTTAGCGCCCAATCAATCCCAGGGCTACTCACACCAATAATTATTACATCAGCATTTTGCAGAACCTCGCCATTGATTTGGTTGAAATACAATGGCTTGATGGTTTCCGGTATGGACAGTGTGAGCGTAGGGTGCGCATGCCCGTTTTCCAGTGCGTTTACTATCTCATCATCGAGCGGCGAACCAATTAATGTGACATCGTTATTGTTGGACGCAACGGCTGCCAAAGCACTACCCATAACCCCCGCACCCAAAATGACAATATTAGCCATGTTATACCGGCATGCTTTTAATAAAACTAGAAAGACCAATACTGTCGTCGACAATGTCGAGCATACTAAAACGATCTCTTATATAGCGTGCCCCGGTTACTGCTTCCCGGTAAAACTCTGTATCAAGATTGAGCTCTGTGGCTGTACGTTGGCAGCCTGCTTGTTGCATCGCATTATTCATGGTTTCATACGGCAACATGGCGGCCTGTAGTTTGTTCCGTATGTCATCCCATTCGGAATCAAATCGCTTGTTCAATTGATCGGCCTTATGTTGATCGAGTGCTTTTTTTCGAGTTTCCGTCATCATATTTTCAGCCAGCTTTGGGCCAAAGCGTGCGAGCATCTCTTTTTCATCAATGTGAGTTGGGCGCATAGCTGGCGGGTTGGCATCGCGCAACACTTGATTCTGCATGAGCGACATCGTGATTGAGGCCACACCCACTTGTTCACCATGAGAAGATCTTGGGTGTTTGTCTCCTGCAAACATATCGATGTAATGAGAAATCATATGCTCGGCCATACTGCCGCTGTGCGTTGTTTCGGTGAAGGTTGTACCCAGCCCCATAATGGCTGATATCCGCGTCAACATGCCTAGTGCGTCCAAATCGCCAGAAAGCATTTTGCTGGCGTTCGCCACCATATCTGGCTCGTCGTAGGCGAGCAGAGTGTAGGGAGTATCGGTATAGGGCGTGTCGAACAATATGTGTGACATGAGCCAGTCAACCTGCGCCGTTGTGCGGCAGATTACATCGGCAAAGGCCGCCGAGATTAATGGTGGAGGGCAGTTAGCGATGGTCGATAAATCAAAAAACACACCTCGTGCACCACGACAACTAATAGATTTTTTAAATCCATCAAAAGACACAGAGGCCGTACCGGTGGTGAACGCATTCATTGGTGAAGTGGCAAACACGGAGTAGTCGCGTTCATCTAAAAAGCTTGCGTACTTTACCGTGTCGTTAACAGTGCCAGAACCCACTGCAATTCGTGCTTCGCAGTTGCGTGTTTGTTCGCGCAAGTGTTTTACACCTTCTTCAGAACACACAGGCTTTTGCCAAACGTATTCAGTTACATCCTGGCCGTCGGCCGCCAGTGCTTTATAAACTCTGTGGCCTAGCGCATCGTGGGTGAACGGGTCAGAGACGATGCTTATTGATTTGCCTTTGTGTTGCTTGGCAACCAGTTCAGCTTCTGCACCATCTAAGCTTGTATTGATGATGATGTCTTTAACGCCCACATCATAGGTTTTTCCGGTGGCCGGTTCCACCCAATCGCCTTTAACAAGGTCGCGCAATATTCCAGAGTGATCAGTCATTAGGTTCCAGAGTTAAGTTATTTTCGTTTCAGCGAACTTGACCAGATCGTGATTGATCTCAGCTGTTGATGCATATAGCTTTCGATAGATTTCCAGTAGCTCTCGATAGCGTGAATTCTGTGAACTATTTGGTTCGTACTTGACGGTATCGCCCGACATGGCTTTTGCAGCATCAACAATGCTTGGATACCAACCGGCTCCATAGGCCGCGATCATACCGGCACCCAAAGCGGATGCTTCAATGGTTTGACTGACTAATACGGGTTTGCCAGACGCATCCGCTAACATTTGTCGCCATAACGCACTGTTGGCCCCGCCGCCAATGGCTAGATAGTGATCAATCTTATAACCGAGTTCAATTTCCAGGTCCTCGCTGCTCATGACTTGGTCGAGCGTCATAGCTTCAAGTATGGCGCGGTAAATATGTGACTCTGTGTGGCTGCCGCTTAATCCAATCATGACACCGCGTGCTGCGGTATCCCAATAAGGATCCATCACACCTGAAAAATAGGGTTGAACCATGAGCCCATCAGAGCCGATAGGAATGTCGCTGGCCGCTTGTTCGAGTCTGTTGAATACGTCGGCGTCCGCTTTACCGTGTGCTACGAACTGGTCAACAAACCAGTTGAGTAAGAATGCGCCTGAACGTAAACAGTTTTCAAATATGTAGCCTTCACCTTGTGCTGCTAATTCTGTACGCCAGCTTTTGCTGTACTTATAGTCGGGTGACCAAACGCCAGACACGATGGCCGTGCCTAAATTGATGTAGGCGCGGGTTGTGGTAGTACATTCAGTCCCTAGACCTGCACATTGGCCATCACCGCCTCCGGCATAAATGGGTA
Source organism: uncultured Granulosicoccaceae bacterium (assembly GCA_938035945.1). Classification (GTDB taxonomy): domain Bacteria; phylum Pseudomonadota; class Gammaproteobacteria; order Granulosicoccales; family Granulosicoccaceae; genus Granulosicoccus. Next base: position 874 of record CALHOU010000111.1, on the reverse strand, counting down.
GTGCGTCCGGTAAACCGGTTTGCTTAGCAACCTGAGGCAGTATGGTGCCGAGTAATGAGCCCGGAGCATGTAACGTCGGCAGTCGAGATTCATCGAGATCAATGGCCGCTAGTAATTCTTTCGACCATGTGTGTGATTGCATATCGACTATACCCATCGGGTCTGCGCTTGGCCAACCAGTGCGAAAATCACCACCACATAGTTTTTGCACAAGATACGATTGCACATCGACAAAGCACTTTGTGTTGTCCCAAGCTTTGCGTTCATTTTCTTTTAACCAAATGAAACGATACAAGCACGGCGTGAGATCAGGTGGTCGACCGCTTATACGATGTATATTCTTTTCACCGAACTGTTCAGAAAATGCCGCTACCTGAGCGCGAGAGCGTTCGTCGAGCCACACAATGGCTGGATAAGAGGACTCACCATCTTCACCAATAAAGCCAATGGTTTCGCGTTGAGTGGTAATCGCTAAGCTTACGATGGCAGATGAGTCTATGTTTCTGGCATTGAGTTGTGCAACGCAGTCACGCAGTGCATCGATGCATGCACTCCACCAGTCATGTGGGTCTTGTTCAAAACAATCGAGTCGTGGATTTGCCATTGGAATGTCGGCTTTGCCCGTTGCGATGGGCACGCCTTCTGTGTTCCATACGATGGCTTTTGTGCTTTGTGTGGAGCTATCGAGCCCAATGACCAGTTCATTGCTCACAGGCTAGAACTCCTGCCGCGTTGGTGTGACGACCATCTCTTGAATCAAAACGTTTTGTGGCATTTGATAGGCGAACAAGATCATGTCCGCTACATGGCTAGCCGGTATTCCACCTCCGATTCTTACTTTGTTGTCTTTGTAGGCCTTTAACGTATTTGGGTC
>CALHOU010000110.1 GCA_938035945.1 uncultured Granulosicoccaceae bacterium | reverse complement strand
CGTGATGGGCCAGGCAACAAACTGGTTTCACCTAGATTTGTATCTATTGTGATTTGGCGTGGGGTTGCCGAGTCTTTTAGCGCTTGCATGATTGGGGTGATGGATTGCGTTGTGAAACTCCAAGCCATAATGACGTGATCGGTATTCACCTCTGCACTGCCAGCGGCCGCTAGCATTGCTAACAACAAGCCTTGAAGTCCAGCTGCTGCTGGGTCTTCTTGCGGAGCACCACTGGCCAGTACGCCAAATACTGCGCCTCGTCCAATTGGACGACCAAGCTCATCAACCACACCGACAGGGCTTCCATCATCACCTAACAATGGTGTGCCATCTTCAGCTGCGGCACCCGTCACGATTGCCATATAGGTGGTGCGTTCTTTTAATGGTTGCACGGGAATGATCGCGACAGATGAACCATTCGCACTGACTGTTGGATCAGCTGGAACCACTGCCGCTGCCACTTGAGTTGGGCCAAGCTCTTCAACGATGCCAGTGACTTGACCTTGTGCGCCACGGGTAACTTCAAATATGCGAACCGACTTACCAAGAACCACTGAGCTTGCGTCAAGCAAGGTCACAGCAAGACCATCAGAGTTTTGCGTAAAGTTTGCGACTACAGGCTCAGTTGTAGAAAAGCCATCCATCGTGTTTAACGCAACGCGTGGGTTTTCAAAGCCTTGCGAATCAGTTTCTGCGATAGGGATGTTTATGGTGCCGTCTTGGCTTCCGTTGAACAGAAGGTCATTCGGTAATGGAAACTTGCCCGCAGAGGGGTCGAATTCAGCAGAAACCGGAACCGATCTTTGTTGGGCGAGCTTCGAGCCTTCAAAGTCATAGTCAGTTGAGCTGCTACACCCAACAAGAAAAGCGGTTGATAGGGTGGCTGCAGCGATAATTTTCATAGATTTTATTTGTCTGTTCATGATCATCGCCTCAAATGAAATGCCAGTTAAGTTGGAACGCGAGCAAGTTGACATCAAACTCGAAAGAACCTCTGAGTGTTGGGTTGCCTGGGCCGCCTGGGTTATCAATGGCAGACTCGTCGATCTGAATGTGAGTGAATGCAAAGTTTGCGCTTAATCGATTAGTAAAGTTGTAGGTTCCGCCAAAGGAATACCAATAACGATTGTTCGCCGGTCCACGTGGCGAGCGTGCTCGTGGGTTTGGAATAGGCGTTTGGTCGTAAGCGAATCCTGCTCGTACGGTCATTTTATCGTTAAGCGTGTAGTTCAAACCGGTACTTAGCATGACTGCATCTTCCCAGTTGAACGGCAGACTCGAGTCAGCTTGTGCTGGATTGTCGAAAGATGAGCTAAGCGTGTCGAATGATGTCCACTGAGTCCATTTCACCGTACCCAATAGCTCTAACTTTTCATTCGCCATTTGCGCGACTGAAAAGTCTAAGGTTGCTGGTAAGTCAGCAGAGATTGTGGTGCCTGTGTTCTGTAGTGGGCGACTTCCTTCAGGAAAAGCGCCAACAAACGCACCTAATGCAGGCGTGTTGGTGAACGTAGCATCGCCTTCTAGCTCGTGTTGTGTCCCGTGACGATAAGCAACACCGATTTTTGTACCTTCGCGCGGTTTGAACAAAACGCCTAAGTTGAAAGTGACTTGCGTGCCGCTACCTTCGAGTTCCACGTTTGAATCAATGCTTGGATCATTAGGATTTAGTCCAATCGCACCGCAGTTTTGCAATGGCAATCCAGCGGCACTTGAAATGCCCAAGCAGGTTGCACCTGAATCGAGCTTGTTGCTAAGTACAGCATTGGCAATTTGAATACTGATACCACCACCAATGGATACTTTGTCGTTAATCTTGTATGCAACGGTTGGGTTGATATCAAACGCGGTTACCGCGGTTTCAACGGCGTGGTAACGACCAATCCAATTTTCACCGTAGTCTGAACTGGTGGCGAACGGCACGTTAAAGCCAAAGCCGAGTGCCCATTTTTCGTTAAGTTTTCGTGCGTAGTACAAACCCGGCGAAGGAGAGTTCTGATTGGTGCTTTTGCCCGTTCCAACACCTTCTGCAACGGCAAGATCGCCAGCGCCGAATAGCGGGTTAAGCAGTGAACCTTGGTCAGTGTAGGTGGCTTTACTGGCAGTCAAAGCGCCAGAGACAGCGAACACGGGCTTGTCGAGTTCGAATATGCCAGCCGGATTGGTTAATACCGTCGATGCGTCGCGCGCCACGGCGGCGTTTCCGGCATAGGCGTTACCCATGCCATAAGCTGACTGTGCGGAAACCGCGAACCCAGCTGCCATGGCTGATTGGCTAACGGTTAACGCGGCTGTGGATGCCGCGATAAGAAAAAACTTTTGATGTCTCAAACTTCTGCCTCCAAGTAACTACTGGTGGCCACAATCGCGGGTGCAATTGATAGCCGATGAATTTGCGAAAGCTCAGCCGACAATTCCTGTGTTGACCGAATGGGTTATTGACCGCTAGTTTACTATGCGAACGTGTAGTTAGCTTACTTAGCCGCAACTAAAAAGTGCACTTTTACACTTGCTTGCCTAAGTGCCAACTGGCTGGCAATTAGGACAGATTAGCTGCTTTTTGGCGTGCAATTGAGGGGCAGTGCGGCAATTAGGTGGTCTGGAGCACTTAATGGAAATGTATGTTGGTTAGTCCTTGCGCGTTCATGCAGCAATTGAATCAATTAAAGGATTATAGAACGGATGAGTAACCCCACAATGGACACCGTGGTAACACCTAAAAGCCATAGCGCGCCAAACCAGAGGACTTGCTGTAGGCGAGATTTTTCGCTGCTCATTTTGTTGCTATTTCCTTGTTCATGGGGCAGCTCCTAGTGGTAACCCGCGCCAGCTTTTACCTTGCCACGAAAAATCCAATAGGCATACGCCGTATAGGTAAATATGATTGGCAATAATACCAACGCGCCAGCCAACATAAACGAGAGTGATGAGTCCGGTGCAGCGGCTTCCCAAATCGTAAAAGCGCGCGGTACGGCGTAGGGATAAAGACTGATGGCGAGACCGAAAAAGCAAAATAAAAATAGTGCAAGGGAATATTGAAACGGTCTGGTTTCTTGTTTTGCCTTTAGCGATTTCAACAATAACCAACCGATTAAAACGGTGAGTATTGGAATCGGTAGTAAAATCAAAGTATCCGGTAGTTTGAACCAGCGCTGCGCAATTAGCGGAGACAGAAAAGGGGTGGACAGGCTTACCAAGGCAATCAATATTAGAACCGATATAGCGGCGGGTTTTGCAAAACGAAATGCGCGTTCCTGCAGAGCATGCTCGGTTTTAACGATAAGCCATGTGGCACCGAGCAATGCGTAACCCGCCACCAGTGCAACTCCGGTAAGTAGAGTGAACGGTGTTAGCCAATCAAGCCATGCGCCCGCGTAAGCTCTGCCAGACACGTTTACACCTTGAACCAACGTTCCCAAGATAATGCCCTGAGCGAAGGTTGCAACAATAGAGCCGATAAAAAAACTAGCGTCCCAATACTTCTCGTGTGCTTTATCACGCCAACGGTATTCAAAAGCCACGCCTCGAAAAACCAAGCCCAATAACATGGCGATGATGGGCGCATAGACGGCAGGCATCAACACAGCGTAGGCCAACGGAAAAGCGGCAAACAATCCTCCACCACCAAGCACTAACCACGTTTCGTTTCCGTCCCAAATAGGTGCCACCGTGTTCATCGCGGTATCGCGTTGCTCGCCTTTGGCGATAAATGGAAAAAGTATCCCGATACCAAGGTCAAACCCGTCGAGCATAACGTACGCCATAATGGCAATGGCTAAAATGGCTGCCCAAATCATTGGAAGATCAATCATGATGATTTCCTCCTAGAATGTTTTTATTAACTGATGGAGCAGGCGTTATACCTGCGCTTCTAATTGGGTTGTCAGTGGCGACTGTGGAAAGCGTTTCTTCAGGTGATCTGCGCATCATTTTTAATAAGTACCATGTGCCTGTACCGAATAAAATGAAGTAGCAAATTACAAACGCCGTCAAGGATGCAGCCACAGCTGGGGCTGCGACCGGTGCAACAGACTCACTGGTACGAAGCAAGCCGTATACAGTGTATGGCTGTCTGCCAACTTCTGTGGTAATCCAACCGGCGAGGACGGCCACAAACCCGGCTGGCCCCATCATCAACATTGTGCGATGAAACAAGGTTGCGTTATACAGTCGTCCCTTTTTTCTGAGCCATAAACTCATCAGGCCGATTAACAACATGCCGATACCGATAACAACCATAACGCGAAAGCTCCAAAAAACGATGAGCGCGTTTGGACGCTCGTCTTTGGGCCATGCTTTAAGGCCTTGAACTTCACCGTTTAAGTCGTGCGTGAGAATGAAGCTACCCAGCTTTGGAATTTCCAGCGCATATTTGGTTTGTTCGAGCTCCATATCCGGTATGCCAAATAAGATCAAAGGTGCGCCTTTTTGTGTTTCAAAGTGGCCTTCCATCGCAGCGACTTTCGCAGGTTGATGTTCGACCGTGTTCAAACCGTGTAAATCGCCGGCAACGATTTGTAGCGGTGCGACTACGACGATCATCCACATAGCCATCGATAACATCAACCGGGCACCCACGCTCTGTTGTTCTTTTAGTAAGTGATATGCACCCGTAGCGCCAACAACAAAAGCCGTTGTAAGGAATGCTGCCATCACCATGTGAACTAAACGATAAGGGAATGAAGGGTTGAAAATAATTTCCATCCAACTTACGGGCACAAATTGTCCGACATCATTGATGGTGTGGCCGGTTGGCGTTTGCATCCAACTGTTTGCAGCGAGTATCCAAAATGTTGAAAGCAGCGTACCGATTGCAACCATCAATGTGGCTGTAAAGTGAAGCTTCTTACCCACCTTATCCATACCAAATAACATGACGCCGAGAAAACCAGCTTCTAAAAAGAACGCGGTCATAACCTCATAACCCATTAGCGGGCCAATCACTGGGCCGACTTTATCGGAGAACACAGACCAGTTGGTACCGAATTGATAACTCATCACAATGCCGGATACCACACCCATAGCGAAAGCGACGGCGAAGATTTTCATCCAGTATTTAAACAGTTGGAGGTAGACAGGTTTCCCGGTTTTGAGCCAGAACAACTCCAGTACTGCGAGGTAACTTGCCAGCCCTATTGAAAAGGACGGGAAGATAATATGAAACATCACCGTGAAGGCGAATTGAACACGTGCTAAAACCAGTGCATCGAGTGTTTCCAACATGCTAACCGCTCCTAAAGAATGCCTTCATTCTTTGAACATCTGATCATTAATCGCTAACTATTTCATACGTTAGTTGTATCAGATACCCGCGTTTTAGGGCGGGTGCTATGGCATGACACTGATGCTGGTTTGGCTTAAATCCAATGAATATGCGGGTCTTTGATTTCCGCACATAACTGTTAAAAACGGATTTCCATACCGTTTTTCCTGGCTGTTTATTTTGCGCGATGCAATTCTGGGTAATGTATAAGTTTAATGTAGGTTTTATTCGAAAGAAGTTTTTAATCGATGTTGGATAGAAACTGATCTAGCTCGACCGAGTCGATGGACACATCATGCTCTTTAGTAGGATAAGCCTGCCGTTGGGTATCGTCGATAAACTCTTTATAAGCTGCGATTCTCTCTTGCTGCATCTGATCTCGAATGGCTGCCAGGTTTCGGTATACTTTTGCATGCCGCGGAATATGTCCACGATTCTCGCCAAGTAAATCTGCTGAAAACAGATAAGTTGCATCACACCCAGTTCCAGACCCAAGCGAAATAGTGATAGGTGAGACGCGCTGTGTAATCGCTTGCGCAACTTTGGCTGGCACCACTTCCATTTCCAAGGCAAACGCACCCGCTGATTCAAATGCTTTGCACGCATTATAAACTTGCGTGGCTTGCTCAGCTGTGCGGCCAACGGCTTTCATGCCACCGACCCAAGTTGCCTTAGGTGGAACCAAGCCCACGTGTGCAATAACCGGAACACCTTCTCGAGCTAGTACTTCAACCACTTGTGCGCTCATACCGCAATAGATTGATTGCGCACCATCTTCCATCGCTTGCATAGCTTCGGCCAGAGCAGCTTCTGCGCAGGCGTGCTTACCCCAAGCTAGGCCAAACTGGAAGTGTGTATTCGGTACTAGCGATGCAAAATGTTTAGTTGTTTCGTTGTAGCCAGTGCCGATCATGTCCATGCCCGCATTCGATGCCGCTTTGGCCTCTTCTTCTCGGGCAACTTGTACGAAAGCTATTTGACGAACACCTTTAAGTTCCTGGAGGTGTTTGACGGTAAGTGACTGCATTGTTTTTTAAGTCCGTGGAGGCGTGCGTGCACAGTGTGTACTTGATGTTACTCCTTATCGCTGCAACGAAAAATAATCAGTTCTTAATAAAAATTGCGCCAATATTGACAAATAGTTCAAAAAGGATTCAATATAGTACTGATAAACAGCGTGACGAGAGGTTGGCAAGCATGATCGATTTAAACGGCACAACCGTGCTGGTGTCGGGTGGAAATGGCGGTATTGGCTTGGCCGTGACTGAGCAATATGTAGCGCTAGGCGCTAATTGCGTCGTAATCGATATACACGCTGAGTCGGCGGAGTTCTCGGCACTGCAATCGAGCTACCCGCAACAGCTGCATTATTTACAAGCCGACCTAACGCAACCGGGCAAGGTGAATGAGGTTGTGGCGAGTGCGGTAGAAAAGCTTGGCAAGATCGATGTGCTGTTTAACAACGCGGCCATATTCGATATGGCCCCGCTGTTGGAATCGGATGAATCCATGTATGAGCGTATTTTTTCAGTCAACGTAAAAGCCATGTTTTTTCTGATGCAAAAGGTGGCAGGGCAAATGGTGGCGCAAGCGACGGGTGGGTCAATTATTAACATGGCCTCACAAGCGGGCCGACGCGGTGAGGCCTTGGTGTCTCATTACTGTGCCAGTAAGGCTGCTGTTATTAGTTACACCCAGAGTGCAGCACTTGCATTTAGCGAACAACAAATTAGAGTCAACGCGATCTCGCCAGGTGTAATCGATACGCCCATGTGGGAAACGGTTGATGGTTTGTTTGCAAAGTATGAAGGCTTGGCAAAAGGTGAGAAGAAACGCATGGTGGGCGAAGCTGTACCTTTGGGGCGCATGGGAGCGCCGCACGATATTGCGGGGCTAGCGGCTTTTCTAGCCAGTGAGCAGTCGAGTTATATCACTGGCCAAACCATCAATGTTGATGGTGGCAACGTGCTCAGTTGATGTGACGTGCGTATGAGCCCTAACACCACATCGCAACCAGAATTCGAGCTTTCGCTAGGCTATGGGGAGTCGGTTGTGTACATGGAGCATGGCTATCCTAATGCACTTGTCCGCTGGCATTACCATGATGAATTTGAATTGCATTACATCGCAGCTACTCGCGGCAAAGTCTTTGTCGGTGATTACATTGGTGAGTTTGAGCCAGGTCACTTTGTGTTGACTGGACCACGATTGCCGCACAACTGGATTAGCCAAACGCATACCGATGAACATGTAGCCATTCGCGATCGACTGGTCAAGTTTGATCAGCATCTGATCAGGGATATGGCGAAAGTTGCGCCAGAGCTGGCAGAACTGTTGCCTATGCTAGACAGAGCAAAGTATGGCATTGAGTTCAAAGGCGAGACGCTCGATCAGGCATTAACATTTATGCGCGCTATGCGCGATTGCGAAGGTGCTGCCAAAATTAGTTTACTTATAGAATTTCTGCTGGTGCTTGCAAAACAAACGCAGTATCACTTGTTGTCCACTGTGTCGATGAAAAGCAATGCCGACGATACAAGCCTATTAAAGGTGGATCAGGTTGCCCACTTTATAACCGAAAATTATGCACAACAAATTACGTTATCAACGGTTGCTGAGCTTGTTGGTATGAGCGAAAGCGCTTTCTCGCGATTTTTCACCAAAGCGACCGGCAACGGTTTTAACGAGTTTCTCAATCGGGTTCGGATAAGTCGTGCCTGTGAATTGCTCGCGAACACGAACGAGCCGGTAACCCATATTTGTTTTGAAGTCGGGTTTAACAACGTTGCCAACTTCAATCGGCGATTTAGGCGTATCAAACAACTTACGCCTCGCGAATACCGAGAAGAAGTACAGCAGCGGCTACAGGTTGTCGGCTAAACTACGTTCTTACACCTCTAATTGGCATGTATCCAACTATGAAAACTGCTGTAATCGGGCTTGGTTCTATGGGCTATGGCATTGCGATGTCGGTTTTAAAAGCCGGTCATGAGACCTATGGGTTCGACGTGGCGCAAGCGCAAATGGAAAAATTTGCCAGCGAGGGCGGCTCACTATCTTCGATCGATAGCATAGCCCCCGATCTGGATTGCGTCGTTGTTGTTGTGTTAAATGCAACGCAAACAGAAGAAGTTTTGTTTGGCACAAAGGGTATTGTGCCATTGCTCGCGCCAGGGAGCGTGGTAATCGCCTGCGCAACCGTTGCGCCCGAGTTTGCCCGTTCCCTAGCAGCACGATGCCAAGAACATCAGGTTCTGTATCTTGATGCACCAATTTCAGGTGGGTCTGTGAAGGCGGCGCAAGGGCAGTTGTCTGTTATGGCATCTGGTTCAAGTGATACATTTACTCGCGCCCGCCCCATTTTAGATGCCATGGCTGCTACGGTTTTTGAACTTGGAAACGAAGCCGGCGCTGGCTCTGCAATGAAAGCTGTTAATCAACTGCTCGCGGGCGTGCATATCGCCACGATGGCGGAAGCCTTAACCTTTGGCGTGACACAAGGCGTTAAGCCGGATAAGTTTTTAGAGGTTATTTCGCAGTGTGCGGGATCAAGTTGGATGCTTGAGAATAGGGCACCGCACATTATAGAAGGTGATTACACACCACATTCAGCTGTTAATATTTGGTTAAAGGACCTTGGTATTGTGTTAGACATCGCTGATTCGGTAAATTTCGATGCGCCAGTTACCAAAGCAGCACTGGAACAATATGTTCAAGCCAAAGATCAAGGTTATGGATTGGAGGACGATGCGGCGGTTGCGAAAGTGTATGCCAAGCAAGCTAACATTAGCTTGCCAGGAGAATAGGAATGCTACTCGGTTGCATAGGAGATGACTTTACCGGCTCCAGTGATTTGGCAAATACATTGGCCAAACAAGGCATGCGTACAGTCTTGTATTCCGGTGTACCAACACACGCAAGCGACGATACGGTTGAAGCGGGCGTGGTTGCTTTAAAATCGCGCTCCAATGCACCTGAGGATGCTATCAAGCAATCTTTGCAAGCCTTGGAATGGTTGCGGGCGCAAGGCTGTCGTCAGTTTTTCTTCAAATACTGCTCCACGTTTGATAGCACGGTTGAAGGCAATATCGGGCCCGTGGCTGAAGCCCTGGCAGCTGCGTTAAATGCATCCAAAGTGATTGTCTGTCCAGCGTTTCCCGGTACCGGCCGTTCTATTTATCAAGGTCACCTTTTTGTAAACGATCAATTGCTTAATGAAAGTGGTATGCAGAACCATCCGATCACGCCAATGACTGATGCAGATTTGCGTCGCGTTATGCAGGCGCAGTGTAAAGCCAGAGTTGGCCATGTTGCACATACTGACGTGGCAAGTGGCGCTCAACGCATTCGTGAAAAATTAGCAGAGCAAGAAAAATCGGGCCATTTATTCATGGTGGTTGATGCCATCAACGATGACGACTTACTTGAAATTGGAAAAGCGCTTAGCGACGTAACATTAATTACAGGCGGTTCCGGTGTGGCTTTAGGCTTACCGGCAAACTTTGTAGCTTCTGGTGACATTTCGCAATCTCGAAATGGTTGGGCTGGACAGGCCGGGCCAGTGGCTGCCTTATCGGGGTCGTGCTCAATTGCAACACGCAATCAAATTGAAGTTCATGCTAAAAATCACCCCACATACCAACTCAATGCCGATGAAGTCATTAGCGGTGCTCAAAGTATCGAGTCGGTTGTAGGTTGGGTGCTTGCGCAAGCAGGTATTCCACTGGTTTATAGTTCGGCCGATCCAGATGATGTCGCGAAAACACAGGCAAAACATTCGCAAGCCGTTGCATCTGAATCTTTGGAAACTTTTTTTGCGCAACTTGCACAGCAGTTAGTGGGTGCCGGTGTGACTAAACTTATCAGTGCTGGCGGTGAAACATCCGGTGCGGTAGTGGAAGGGTTGAATTTAACCGCTCTGGACATCGGGCCCGAAATTGACCCAGGCGTACCAGCACTTCGTGCTAGCAAAGATTTAGTAATTGCATTGAAATCAGGAAATTTTGGCGCGCCGGATTTTTTTGAAAAAGCGGCCTCACTGATGAACAGCAGCAATGCCACGGATAAAAAAACATGAGCAATCACAAGGTTCGTTTTTCCGCCAACCTAGGGTTTTTATGGGCTGACAAACCACTGCCAGAGGCAATCCATGCTGCAAAACTGGCAGGCTTTGATGCGGTTGAGTGTCATTGGCCTTATGCTTTCAACGCAAACGATGTTGTAGCAGCGCTAAAAGATACTTCCCTCGAAATGTTAGGTGTCAACACGACACGCGGCGATACGGCCAATGGTGACAATGGTCTTAGCGCGATACCGGGGCGCGAAGTAGAGGCGCGATCATTCATCGATGAAGCGATAGACTATGCTGCGCAAATAGGTGCTAAGAATGTTCATGTGATGGCAGGTTTTGCACAAGGCGTTGAGGCACGTAAGCAGTTCGTAGACAACCTGCGTTACGCCATTGATAAAGTGAGCAAGCTACCGATATCGTTAGTGATTGAACCTTTAAACAATATTGATGCGCCCGGATACTTTTTATCAACCACCTTGCAAGCCGAAGCCATCATCAAAGAAATTAATAGTGACAAACTAAAGCTGATGTTTGATTGTTATCACGTGCAGTTAATGCAAGGCAATTTGTCCCGTCTGTTCATACACCATCGCGATATTATCGGTCATATTCAATTTGCGTCTGCGCCCGACAGAGGTACGCCTGATACCGGCGAGATTAATTACGCCTATCTGTTTGACTATATGCGCAGCCACGGTTATCAACAACCGTTTGGTGCTGAATACAAACCGGTGGGCGCAACGGACGACTCGCTAGAATGGATGGCAACTCTTAAGCGCTTACTTGAGTGAGCAACGTTTAAGCTGCACAGCGTTGAGATAGTCCAGTCGCACAATTCGAAACTGACTCAACGACCTGTGGTAGATGTGTACGTGATGCTGACTAAGCTTTGTATGGCCCTGTGGAAGAGCCTATAGTCAGGTGCGATTCTAACAATTGTGTTTGTGGATAAAGGCCGGGATCATCGATTTGTTTTAACAGCATTTCGGCAGCAAGAATGCCAGCTTCGCGAACTGATGATCGCGTGGATGTGAACTGCGGTACGGCAGCGCTGTTATCGAAGTAGGAGAGTTCGTCATCATGAATGATGACGGAGATGTCTTTCCCTATGTTCAATCCTGCTTGACTGATAGCGCGTCTAATGCCTAGTGCCACAATATAGGACGAAACCAGGAAAGCACTTGGCGATTTCTCCAGCGCGAGTAACTCCGAGGCTTTTTCGTAGCCGTAAGTTTCGGTTAGCGCAGCCGACGATAGAAAAGCCGGTTCTATTTCCAGTTGGTTGTCTTTAAAGGCTTCTTCGTACCCTTGTCGACGCAGCCACGCAAAACTCAATGTTTCTTGTCCGTTAACTAACGCGATTTTCTTGTGGCCGAGATCAATGAGTAATTGCGTCGCTTGTTTAAACGCACGCCGATTGTTCATATCAATCCAGTTGTATTCGGTTTTGCTATCGCAAACTCTGCCGTGGACAACAAAGGGCAGTCCGATCTCATTTAATAGGGCCAGTCGCGGATCGTCTCGTAAAGGTGAATGAACGATGACGCCATCAACCGCGCGTTTGGCCGCTAAACTTCTGTAAATGGATTCTTCATTTTTCGTTTCGGCAATAGTGAGCATCAGCTCGTAGCCGTGCAAATTATAGGTCTGGCTAGCGCCTGCCACGAATTCGGCAAATACGGGGTTTACAACATCATTCTTGTGTGCAACCGGTACGACGTGACCGATGGCCATGGCTTTGCCAGTGGCGAGGCTCATTGCACGCAAGTTCGGTCGGTAGTTACCTTCTGCGGCCGCTCGCTCCACGCGACGACGGGTTGTCTCGTTAACTTCTGGATAGCCATTTAGTGCGCGACTCACAGTTGTTTGCGACAACCCAAGATGTTCGGACAGCTGTTTGAGATTCATAGGTTTGCGTCAAATTGCTAGATCGGCTTGATCCAAATCGCTTCGAAAATCATATATGAATCAATCCAGAACTGTCAAAACCCGTTACGCTGCTCCTACCGAAGCATTCGCTTAATAGACTAATTAACATAGGTATAATGGCGGTTTCGGGTTGACAGGCCCACCGCTGTGCGGAATACTCAGTAATTCAAGGCGCTTTGGATTTTGATACTTTTCCGTCAATTCCTCTTTAGCAGCGTCTCATTTTGGAATGGAGGAAGCATGAAATTCTTAACTAAAAGTGCGCTAGTAGCGGGCATCACAGCAACCATGATGGGAAGTGCCACCGTGGCGGCTGCGGATCTTAAGTTTGCTCCAGGCGAAGGTGACTTCAACTGGGCAAGCTATGAAGAACTAAAGTCGACTGATCTTAGTGGTCAGCAAGTCACTGTTTTTGGACCATGGCTTGGGCCTGATCAAGAGCTGGTCGAAAGTGTTTTGGCCTATTTTGGCGAAGCCACCGGTGCTGATGTCAAGTACACAGGTTCAGACAGCTTTGAACAACAAATTATGATCGACGCAGAAGCAGGTTCTGCACCTAACGTCGCTGTATTCCCTCAGCCTGGTTTAGCAGCAGATATGGCTAAGCGTGGTTTCTTATCGCCATTGGGTGATGACACTGCTGATTGGGTTCGCGATAACTACGCGGCCGGTCAATCTTGGGTAGATCTGGGTACCTACGCTGATGGTGATGGAAAAGATGGCCTATACGGTTTCTTTTTCAAAGTCGATGTCAAATCACTGGTTTGGTATTCACCAGAAAATTTTGAAGATGCGGGTTATGAGATTCCAGAATCAATGGAAGAGCTTAAAGCGCTAACAGATCAAATCGTCGCTGACGGCGGCACACCTTGGTGTATCGGTTTGGGTTCTGGTGGTGCAACAGGCTGGCCTGCAACCGATTGGGTTGAGGACATGATGTTGCGTACACAACCGACTGATGTTTACGACCAGTGGGTTTCCAACGACATACCATTTGATGATCCACGCGTTATAGCAGCTATTGAAGAATTCGGTGCGTTCGCGCGCAACGATGATTATGTTGCTGGTGGTGCGGGTGTTGTAGCATCGACTGACTTCCGTGATAGCCCTAAAGGTCTATTTTCATCTCCGGCTCAGTGCTACATGCACCGTCAAGCGTCATTCATTCCAGCGTTCTTTCCAGAAGGTACTGAAGTGGGTGCTGATGCAGACTTCTTTTACTTTCCAGCCTATGCTGAGAAAGACTTAGGTTCGCCGGTACTGGGTGCAGGTACTTTGTTCGCTATTACAAACGATAGCCCAGCTACTCGCGCTTTGATGGAATTCCTGAAGTCACCAATCGCGCATGAAGTTTGGATGGCGCAACAAGGTTTCCTTACACCACACAAGGGTGTAAACACCGACTTGTACGCAACCGATACGCTACGCAGCATGGGTGACATTCTGCTCGGTGCTACTACTTTTCGTTTTGATGGGTCAGATCTAATGCCTGGTGGCGTTGGCGCAGGCTCATTCTGGACCGGAATGGTTGATTATGCTGGTGGTAAGTCAGCAGCAGACGTTGCGAAAGGCATCCAAGAAAGTTGGGATGCATTGAAGTAAGTTAGTTCCGCCGGAACGATGTGGGCGTTTGTTCGCCTACTTCGTTCCGGTTGTTTGTACACCTACAGTTTTAACACGCCTTATTAACCGCAGGAGTCGTTATGCATCCGGTCTTTCAAGGTTTGCTCACCATTCTCATTGGTGTTAGTGGATGTGTTGGTTATTTTTATTTCTCTAATCTCTTTCTCGACAAAGTTTTATTTCCAGCCAGCGGACCCAATGCAGGACGTAATATCAATCGGGCCAACATAGTTCGACCTTGGCTGTTTTTATTTCCGGCGCTTGCCGCACTTGGTTTGTATTTGGCTTACCCAGTGGTTGAAACGCTGCGCCTATCGTTGACTGAACGACTACCAAACAATCAATCCCAATTTGTTGGACTGGCTAATTACAAGCAAATGATGGCCGAACCCAAATTTTGGGAAGCTTTAAAAAACAACATGCTATGGCTTTTAGTTGTGCCAGCAATGTCCACTGTGTTTGGTCTGCTTGCAGCGCAACTTTCTGACCGGGTCAAGTGGGGTAACATCGCCAAATCAATTATCTTTATGCCAATGGCAATCTCATTTGTTGGTGCGGCTGTCATCTGGAAATTGGTTTATGACACGCGCCCAGTCGAGCAAGATCAAATTGGTGTGTTGAACGCACTCTATCTCTACTTTGGTGGAACCGAACCCAATACGTGGTTAACCATACCGTTTTGGAACAGCTTTTTTTTGATGGCAGTACTTATTTGGATTCAAACTGGTTTTGCCATGGTTATTTTATCGGCAGCGCTTCGTGGTATTCCAGAGGAAACCATTGAAGCGGCTATCGTCGACGGTGCTAACCCTTTTCAAATATTTTTCAAAATAAAAGTGCCGCAAATCATGGGCACCATCGTGGTGGTTTGGACAACGATTACGATAGTTGTACTCAAAGTATTTGACATTGTTTTTGCCATGACCAATGGGCAATGGGAAACCCAAGTGCTTGCAAATTACATGTACGACAAAATGTTTCGCGCCAATGATTGGGGTGTTGGCAGTGCCAGCGCCATGATCATTATGCTGCTGGTTACGCCTATACTTGTTTGGAACGTGTACAACGCTCGCAAGGAGATGCGTTAATGGACGGCATGGTTGGTAAGAAATCATCGCTCGTCTGGGCGGTTCATTTGTCTTTGGCAGCGCTTGTGCTGTTGTGGTTGTTTCCCACCGCCGGATTATTTGTATCGTCATTTAGAACCGGGGACCAAATCGCCTCCAGCGGTTGGTGGAAGTCGATGGTCAGCTCCGAGCAGAACTTAACGCTGCGCTCAGCCGCACCCACCGAACAACAAGAGGTGGATGGTAAGTTTGTTATCGAAGGAAATCTTTTTGACGGGCGCGAAGCGTCCGACATCAGTGTTTGGGGCGTTAGTTCTAAGGCCATTGCAGACTACAAGCCAGGTGACACAGCTGAGCTGCGTAAAGGCGGTACGGCCAGCGTGCAAACCAATGGTGATTACCGACTCGAGCATACCGAAGCTTTTACCGGCAAACGCGGTACGCGAATCTTTGTCACGGCGACGATTGCGCCGGAATTCACTACCGAAAACTATAAAAATGTGTTGTTCAATCCGAACAATCGAGAGGGCATGGCGAAAGCGTTCATGAATACGCTCACGGTCACGATCCCGGCTACCATCATACCCATACTGATCGCAGCCTTTGCAGCCTATGCGTTGGCATGGATGGATTTTCCTGGCCGCGCTTTGTTGATAGCGGTTGTGGTTGGCTTGTTGGTAGTGCCATTGCAACTCGCACTCATTCCATTGCTGAAATTTCATAATCAAATTGGCATCGGTAAAGGCTATATAGGCGCTTGGCTCGCCCATACCGGTTTCGGGTTGCCGTTGGCGATCTATTTGCTACGCAACTATATGGTTGGTTTGCCAAGAGACATTATCGAAAACGCCCGAGTCGATGGTGCGACGGAATTTCAGATATTCACCAAAATCATATTGCCATTGAGTTTTCCGGCTTTGGCATCGTTCGCCATTTTTCAGTTCTTATGGACGTGGAACGATTTGCTGGTGTCTTTAGTGTTCTTGATCGATTCAACCGGTGAAACCACAGTGATGACAAAACAAATTGTGGAGTTGCTTGGTACTCGAGGTGGTAACTGGGAAATCCTGGCCACATCGGCATTTGTGTCTATCGCAGTACCATTAATTGTTTTTTTCGCCATGCAAAAATACCTTGTGCGTGGCCTATTAGCAGGTTCAGTTAAATAATGACAAACAATTCAAATCTGGCTGTGTCAAATCCATCGGCTGATGTTGATAAAGATTGGTGGCGTGGCGCGGTTATCTATCAGATCTATCCACGTAGTTATCAGGACAGTACCGGCGATGGCATTGGTGACTTGCCTGGCATCGTATCGCGCTTGCCCTATATCGCATCTCTGGGTGTGGATGCGATTTGGATATCGCCGTTTTTTAAGTCCCCCATGAAAGACTTTGGTTACGATGTTAGCGACTACTGCGATGTTGACCCTATGTTCGGGACCTTGGCAGACTTTGATGAGCTAATCGCCAAAGCCCATGGCTTAGGCTTAAAAGTGATGATCGACCAAGTGCTTAGTCACACAGCGGATTCTCATGAATGGTTTGTTCAAAGTCGTTCATCGCGTGATAACCCAAAGGCGGATTGGTATGTATGGAGCGACCCTAAGCCCGATGGTACACCACCCAATAACTGGCTATCGATTTTTGGCGGGCCGGCTTGGCAGTGGGATACGCGGCGTGAACAGTACTATCTACACAACTTTCTGACCAGTCAGCCTGACTTAAATTTCCACAACGCAGATGTGCAGAACGCGCTGCTGGATGTGTGTCGATTTTGGTTGGACCGAGGTGTTGATGGATTTCGCTTGGACACAATTAACTTTTACTTTGCGGATAAGCAATTGCGTGATAACCCACCGCTTACCGCGGAAGAACGTAATGGTTCCATAGCGCCGCGGGTTAATCCTTACAACCACCAAATGCACATTCATTCTAAGAATCAACCAGAGAACATTGCGTTCCTTGAACGATTCCGGGCCTTACTCGATGAATACCCAGCCGCCACCTCAGTCGGCGAAGTGGGTGATGCGCAACTCGGTTTAGAGTTAATGAGTGAATACACGAAAGGTGATGATCGTGTGCACATGTGTTACTCGTTCGAATTTCTCTCGGCGGAAAAGTTAGATGGCGAGCGGTTAAAGGATATTTTTACACGGCTCGATAAGGTCGATCAAGGAGGTTGGGCTTGTTGGGCATTAACCAACCATGATATTCAACGGCATACCTCCCGTTGGTCTTTAGACGAGAAAGGTCGCCGAGCCTATGCAGCATTGATGATGTGTTTGCGTGGTTCATTGTGTTTATACCAAGGTGAAGAGCTGGGTTTGCCCGAAGCAACTATTGCGCTCGAAGATTTGCAAGACCCATACGGCATTGAGTTTTGGCCTGAGTTTAAAGGTCGCGACGGGTGTCGTACGCCAATGGTGTGGGAGTCGGGAAACAAGAACGCAGGCTTTTCTGAAGGTAAGCCTTGGTTGCCTGTTTCGGATGAACATGTGCCCTTGAGTGTGGATGCACAAGAGAAGGAAAATGATTCGCTTCTGCACTACTACCGCAAAGCAATAGAGTTTCGTAAAGGGCAAGAGGTGTTAATCAAAGGCGCGCAAACGCAGCCCGTGGTTGAAGGTGATGTTGTGAGCTTTACCCGCGAGCATAATGGGCAAAAACTGTTTTGTGCCTTCAATCTTGGCGCAGGCAAGGCAAGCGTTCAGCTGCCCGACGGGGAGTGGCATTTAATCGCTGAAGAGCTTGGCGCGTGTAACACATGCGACGGCAAGAGCGCTGAGCTTGATGCCAACCAGGTACTGATCGCCAAGCAAGTATAAACTCGAGTTGTTGGGAGATAGCTAAATGGCAAACCTTAAATTAACAGGCGTTGGAAAAACGTATGCAGGTGCCGTTAATGTATTAAATGATATCAATCTCGATATCACTACTGGTGAACTCATTGTGTTTGTTGGGCCTTCGGGTTGTGGTAAGTCCACGCTTTTGCGCATGATCGCTGGGCTTGAAAGTATCACCGGTGGTGAGTTCACCATAGACGGCGTAAGAATGAACGAAGTACCACCTGCGCAACGTGGTATAGCGATGGTGTTCCAATCTTATGCGCTATACCCCCATATGACTGTGCGGGAAAACATGTCATTTGCACTAAAACTTGCGAAAAAGTCGGCTGATGAAATTAAAACATCGGTAGAAGCTGCTGCGAAAACATTGCAGTTAACGGAATATCTTGACCGACTGCCTAAAGCTTTGTCTGGAGGTCAACGTCAACGTGTAGCTATCGGTCGTTCCATAGTGCGCGACCCGAAAGTGTATTTGTTTGATGAACCGCTATCGAACCTTGATGCTGCATTGCGTGTGGCCACGCGCATTGAGATTGCGCAATTAAAAGAAAGCATGCCGGAATCAACCATGGTGTATGTCACCCATGATCAAGTAGAAGCCATGACGCTTGCCTCGCGTATAGTCGTTCTGGCGAATCGCGGTATCGCGCAAGTGGGAACACCTTTAGAACTTTACGAGCAACCAAAGAATGAGTTTGTTGCCCAGTTCATTGGCTCGCCAGCGATGAATCTATTGCCAGGCTCAGTTGTTGAAACAGGTGCCAACACTGTTGTCTCTGTGGATGATGGCGGTGGTGTTATAGAAACAAATATAGCCACTCACGCAGAGCAAAAAGGCATGAGCGTAAATGTTGGTATTCGTCCTGAGCATATGGAAGTAACCAACGGTACGGACTATGCGTTAGAAGGCAATGTGGAAATCTCGGAAGCCTTGGGTGAAGTCACGCAGGTGTATTTTGATAAAAAATCTAAAGACTCGCCGGCTATCGCAAAGTTGATTGGTATACATCGGGACGTGCGTAACACCGTGTTGCGTATGACAGCTCAAGCCGAAAATGTACATTTATTTGCCAATGAGCAGTCGCTGCTGTATCAATAAGCACAGGCCTTTATTAATGGGGCCAAATGTTGAAATATGATGGTGCCAAGCTGATAAATCGGCTAATCTCTTCGAGCATTGCTGGTACTACCCAAACGAGCGATGTAGGATTGCTCCATGTCATCAACACCCACACAACGACAACAGCCTGTGAATCCACTTTCACTCAACGCGGATGCGTTTGTAGACACGTTTGGTGCGCTGTACGAGCACTCGCCGTGGGTTGCGCAGCGAACGTTCGAGTTTGGTTTAGACCCCAGCTGCAACACTTTGGATGGTTTGGCGCAAGCGTTAAGCAACACCCTCAGTAGGGCGGGTGATGTAGAAAAACTGGCTTTGATACGGGCTCACCCAGATTTAGCGGGCAAGGCTGCTGCTGCCGGTACACTCACACATGAATCAAACGATGAGCAATCCAGTGCTGGTCTAGACCAATGTACGCCAGAGGAACTGTCTCGTTTTCATGAACTAAACAATGCCTACAAAGCAAAATTCGATTTTCCGTTTATCATGGCCGTCAAGGACAGTAATCGACATTTGATTCTTGCCGCATTTGAAAAGCGTATTCACAATAGTCCAGCCGAAGAATTTGTTACAGCGATTGATGAAATAAACAAAATCGCTCGTTTACGTTTAAAGCCTCATTTTTGATCGAGTAGCAACTAAAAGCATGCGTAATTATTTTATCGGCGCCGCAATCGCGGTCGCATCTGTTGGAGCTGCACTGGCCTTGGGCGCGATCATGTTATTAGCGCTCGGTGCCAATCCCATCGCTGGTTATCAAACCATGTTTAGCGCTGCGTTCGGCTCGGCCGAAGGGTTGGCCCACACAGCGGTTAAAGCCATTCCCCTCATGCTTGTAGGTGTTGGCATTTGCATCGCCTTTCGCGCCAACGTTATCAATATCGGTGGTGAAGGGCAGATGGTTGTTGGTGGTTTGTTCGCAACATCCACCGCCTTGGCAATACCGGGCGCACCAGCGGTGATTATGTTGCCAGCGATTCTAATTGCCGGCATGATCGGTGGCGCATTCTGGGGTGCGATTCCAGGAGCACTCAAAGCGCACTACAACGTTAGTGAGATACTCAGTACCATTATGCTTAACATTGTGGCGGTTCAGCTGATGAACTTCTTACTGCGCGGCCCGCTCATCGATCCTGGTGAAATAGAAAGAGGTACACGCATACCGCAAACGGCGCGTTTGCCCGAATCGGCGGACCTACCCATGCTAAGCGAAAGCCTTAACCTGCACTCTGGGATTTTAATTGCTCTTGTCGCGGCCATCCTGGCTTGGGTTTTACTGTGGCGCACCGGTATTGGTTTTCGCTTGCGATCGGTAGGTTTAAATCCTGCTGCAGCGCGATATGCGGGAATGCCAGTTAAACGCAACATCATTATTGCTATGACCTTAAGTGGTGCGATGTCAGGTTTGGCAGGTGCGATTTTAGTGTTTGGTAGTGAGTCGCATCGCATGGTTACCGACGGTTCTTCAATGGGCTTTACTGGCAGTGCGGGTTTTAACGGCATTGTTGTGGCCTTGTTTGGTGCTTTGCATCCACTTTGGACTATTCCATCGTCGTTTCTCTTTGGTGGCATGCTTGTTGGTGCGCACTCATTGCAACGCGTGGCCCAAGTACCGTCTGCGTTGGTCATCGCATTGAATGGACTCATAGTCGTTTTCGTTGTCAGCACCGAATGGCATCGCAAACGTCTACAGAACAAACCGCCAAAAGTAAAAGACAATGCCGATAACGCCGCGAGCATAGATGGAGCACAAGCATGAGCGACATCCTTACCACCACCGTTATCGTAGCCACCATTGCCAGCGGTATTCGTCTGGCAACTCCGTTTCTACTCGCATCACTGGGTGAGGCCATTGGCCAGCGTAGCGGTGTTTTAAATTTAGGTGTTGATGGCGTTATGCTACTCGGCGCCTTTTGTTCTTACTATGTTGTGCTGGAAACCGAGAACATTTGGCTGGGTGTGCTCACTGGTATTGCTACCGGGTTAATCATGGGTCTGTTCTACGCCATCATCACGGTACCGCTGCGTGCAGAACAAGGCGTTAGTGGTATTGGAATCTATTTGTTTGGCTTAGGTATGAGTGACTTGCTGTTCCAAAAATTGGTAGGCACGCCGTTGCCTATCGATCAATTTGAAGAGTGGCCTGTGCCAGTTTTGTCCGAGATACCGATTGTGGGCGAGATGTTATTTCAGCACACACCTATGGTGTATATCGCGTTTCTGCTAGTGCCTGTTGTTGCGTTTATTATTAACCGAACCACGTTTGGTCTTAGTGTCCGAGCGGTTGGAGAAAGTCCGGAATCGGCAGATAGCTTAGGGGTGAGTGTAGGGAAGGTGCGATTCGCCACAATCATGGCAGGCAATTCTTTAGCTGGCTTAGCCGGGGCTGCTTTGGCAATAGAGCTCGGAATTTTCCAACAAAACTTAACCAATGCAATGGGCTTTATCGCCATTGCTTTGGTGTACTTTGGTGCGTGGCGAGCACCGGGAGTTATGGCAGGTTCACTGTTGTTTGGCATGATCGGCGCGATCGTATTACAAGCAAAAACCTTAGGCTTAATTCCGCGTGCATGGTCAGACATTGCCGCAATGGCACCTGCCATCATAACCATCTTGGCTTTGATTATTGTAGCCAATCGATTTCGTCAACCTGCTGCGTTAACTAAACCATATGTGCGCGGCGATTAACCCATAAACCGTTTCCTGCCATGCACGGGAAATATTTAATCAATACCCATTAGAGAGATGAGAGCGTCACTATGAAAAAAATGAGTTTAAAGAAACTGGCGATTGCCGCCGCAACAGCTGCAAGCTTGAGTGTTACAGCACCGAGTTACGCAGATGGTATGAAGGTTGCGATTATCGCACCCAGTGCCAGTAACGATCTAGCGTTCACCCAAAGTATTGTTGATGCGGTCAATACTTTAAAAGATGAGTACAAATTAGAAGTTGCCATCACCGACGGTACGTTTATCGTGGATGATGCTGCAGCGGCAATTAGAAGCTATGCCAAAGAAGGCTATGACGTAGTTATTGCTCATGGTTCTCAATACGGCGGTTCACTAAAAGAAATCGCACCTGATTTCCCTGATACGGCTTTCACTTGGGGCACATCGGCTGACACCTTTGGCTTACCAAATGTAAGTGCGTACGAAGCCAAGTCAAACCAAGGCGGTTATGTCATGGGTGCGATGGCAGGCGCGATGACCAAGAGCAACGTTATTGGTGTCGTTGGTCCTATTGAAGTTGGGGATGCAAAACTGTATGTCGACGGGTTTGTAGACGGTGCAAAAGCAAACAATGCGGATGCGCAGGTCAACGTTAACTACATCGGTTCATTTGGTGACGTTGCATTGTCAGCTGAAGCTGGTAAAGCGCACATTGCGAATGGTGCAGATGTTATGTCCGGAACGGCGCAAATGGTAGTCGGTGCCGTTGGTGCTGCACGAAGTGCAGATGTTGCTTGGTTCGGTACCCAAGCCAACCAAACTAAGTTGGGTAAGAAGATCGTTGTTGCGTCTCAAGTGTATAAGTGGGAAGTTGTTTTGCGCACCATTTTTGACAACGCTAAAGCCGGAAAATTAGGCGGCGATCAGCACGAAATTACCTTAGAGAACGGTGGTCTTGTGATTGAATTTAACGATAAATATCCGCTAGATCCAGCAGCGCGTGCCGCGGGTGACGCTGCCATTGCGGGCATTATCGACGGCAGCATTAAGCTGTCTCACTAGTCTCATTGTTATTACTTTTAAACATTGGTTAATACACTGCCATGAGTACAGCTAATCCAGTTGCACAGGCTGATGCGC
The DNA here is from genome assembly GCA_938035945.1 of uncultured Granulosicoccaceae bacterium. Classification (GTDB taxonomy): domain Bacteria; phylum Pseudomonadota; class Gammaproteobacteria; order Granulosicoccales; family Granulosicoccaceae; genus Granulosicoccus. The sequence continues at coordinate 28,925 of CALHOU010000110.1, read as the reverse complement.
CTCCCATGTTAGAGATGCGTGGTATTACCAAACGCTTTCCCGGGGTGATCGCGAACGAGAATGTCACGTTCGACGTTCACCCCGGAGAAGTCCACACTTTGTTAGGTGAGAACGGTGCTGGAAAAAGCACCTTGATGAAAATTCTATACGGCCTTTATCAGCCTGATGAAGGTGAAGTTTTCTTAAACGGAGAACAAGTAAAGTTACAGTCACCATCGGATGCGATAGAACATCGAATTGGCATGATTCACCAGCACTTTATGTTAGTGCCCACGCTCACCGTTGCTGAAAACGTGGCCTTAGGTTTAAGCTCCACTCGTGGCCCTATAACCGATTTAAAACATGTATCTCAAAAAATTAAGTCGCTATCAGATCGCTATGGATTGCAGGTCGATCCAGACTCCTACATCTGGCAGTTAGCTGTTGGCGAGCGTCAACGCGTTGAAATTATTAAAGCGCTATACAGAGATGTTCAGCTATTGGTGCTGGATGAACCCACAGCGGTACTCACACCGCAAGAGGTAGATGACTTTTTCGTTATCTTGCGCGAGATGACATCCGATGGTCGAGGCTTGATATTCATTTCGCACAAAATGAACGAGGTGATGGAACTCAGTGATCGCATCTCGGTTTTGCGTTTAGGCAAGCTGGTTGGCACCACTACGCCACAACAAACCACGCGACAAGATCTGGCGCAAATGATGGTTGGCCGTGAGGTGCAATCGATTAGGGCCGAGCGCCCCGCCTCCAGCGATCAGATCGCATTGAATATTCAGGGACTACGAGTCGGCGGTGATCGAGGTGTTGATGCCTTGGTTGATTTTAATCTGGATGTTCGGCAAGGAGAAATACTCGGCGTAGCAGGGGTGTCGGGTAATGGTCAACGTGAATTAGCCGAAGCCATCACCGGTTTAAGACCTGTAAAAAATGGCTCTATTGATTTAGCGGGCAAAGCCATCGCTGGCTTGAATCCAAAGCAAGTACGCGATGCCGGTATATCGTTTGTACCTGAGGAGCGCATGAGAGATGGTGCTATCGGTGAGTTTTCAGTGGCAGACAACATTGTGCTGCACAACCATAGCAGCGAACAGTTTAGTCGTGCCGGGTTTTTAAATTTCGGTGCGATTCGGGCTCACTGCGCCAAACTTGTAGAGGACTTCAAGGTAAAAACGCCGACCATCGACACACCGGCGAAGAATTTATCCGGTGGCAACATTCAAAAATTTATCATAGCCAGAGAGCTGGATTCGGACCCTGATGTACTAATTGCCGCGCAACCAACACGGGGCGTTGATATCGGTGCAGCAGAATATATTCACTCGCGCTTGTTATCTGCACGCAACGCTGGCACGGCGATCATGGTTATCTCTGAAGATCTGGATGAAGTTATGTTGCTGGCTGATCGCATTGCTGTGGTTTGCCAGGGTCGCATGATGGGCGTGGTTGATCGCGCTGATGCGAGTCGTGAAAAACTTGGACTGATGATGGCTGGTGTTGAAAGCACCGACTAACTGTATTGTTATTGATGCTGCATTAGTTTGAGACTAGTGCTAAAAAATTAAGGTTGAGTCAGGAATAAAAAATGGCGCTGTTAACGCGCCATTTTCGTTATGCGTTTACTGTCTGAAATTTATCTATTCACCGCTTTTGCCAGGCTTTGATATAGTCAATCTCAAACGTCTTTGGCAAAGCAGATGGGTCTGGCTCACCAATCCATTCACTACCCACAACCAGCTGGGCGATAATGTTCATCGGTTCATCCGATACACGCACGCCCGTCAAACGACGTACTTCGTTGCCGTCGACATACCAAACGATCAAACCAGGTTCCCACAACACGCTGAACTTGTGAAAGCCTTCACTTAAGTTATACCCAAGCACTGACTCCATTGTTGGTGTGGAGTGGCGTTCACCGTCACCGCGGCGGTTACGATTGCTATCGTGATAGTGGTAGGTTTGATAGAGCTTGTCGGGCCGATCACCGATGTACTCAACCACATCGATTTCAGGTTTGTTTTTTTGGAAATCTTGATTAAACAAATAAAACGTAGAAAGAAAACCTTGACCACCTGCAAGCTTTGCACTCATTTCAATATAGCCGTAGGTCATCTCAAATTTATCTTTTGTGCTTATCACACCAGATAAATAAGGTTGATTATTCGCTTGGCTTAGTAGCTCTGGGGGCGTCACTGTTCCAGTGATTTGTAAGCTACTACCGGTCATCACAAACGGATTCGCATCGATAGGGTCACTACCGAATAAATTAACGAAATACTGTTTTTCAGCATTAATGATCTTATCGGGCCCCCACGGCAAAGCGGTTTTCCAATATTTTCTATCAAGCGTTTCACTGTCAAATTCTTCATCGAACACTTGCACATAGCCGGTTAAATCCGGACCACCTGATTGACGTTGTGCCATTTGAAAACTCACTGGCGCCGATAACGATGACTTCATACCTTCATTATCGATTGCAGCTACTTGGTATTGGTATGTGCTTCCGGGCACAACCGGGTTTGCATTGCACTCAGCGAAGCGCGTGTAGTTGCAGTCAATATAAGAAGTTGAAATCCAATTGCGGTAACTAAATTCAAACGGGTTATCGTAGCGAATGGTGTAAACCAAATTACCGTCGCGGTAAATCTCATACGCTTCCACTGATTGATCATCGGTGGATGGCAACCAACTGAACTCAACGAAGTTCTCGCCAGCCATTAACAGGGTTAAACCCTCTGGTACTGAAGGCGGACCAGCCCCGCGATTTGCATCTTTTATAAAGGGTCCAGCCAGGGAGGCAGTTTCTGTCGCGGTTGGGCTGTCATCGTCACTGCCTGTTGTATCACTACCCGTGGCGGTGGCGGGAGCCAGATCGCCTTCAACTACAGGCGTCGGGTTGTTGTCAACGTTGGTGTCTGGGTTTTCTGTAACTAGTGGTTGTGCAGGTGGTGTCACCGGTTCTGGCGCCGGCTCAGGAGATACCGTATCCGTTGGGGGGGTGGTTTCGGTATCGGGCTGTTCGTCTGGCGCGGTAATCGCAGGCGTAGCTGGTGTACTCGGTGTTGCTGGAGTCGGGTCGTCATCGCCAACGATATCGCCTTCATCACCGCTGGGTGTTGTTGGGTTGGCGATGGGATCGGCGGCCGTGTTTTCACTGGCAGTTAAGGCTGGGTCTGTATTATTTGAATCAGAGCAGGCAGCCAATGTGAGTGAAAATAGCAGTACGGGCAGGTAGCTTAATATACGGCGCGATGAGGAGGTCATAAACATAATTGGGTTATAGAATTTGTAGCGTAAGTGTCAGTCGGTGATTAGGGCCTGTCAATCTTCCGGTATTGCAGCACAGCAAGTATAAAGAGCAGATAGGTCAATAAAAGGTGAATTTTACCTTCGGCAACCTTGAATACTGTTCATGCGACGTATGTCTGTGCGAGCCCTTTTCTATTGTTGCACTTAAGTGTGGTGCAAGCGGCTCATTTATGGTGTGATCAGCCGCGCAATTAGTTGCTCAAGCATGTTGTCACATTGTTGCAGCTGCTGAATCTCGAGAAACTCGTCAGGTTTATGGCCTTGCTCCATCGAACCTGGCCCGCACACTACCGTGGATACACCGGCTTTTTGCGAGAATAGCCCTCCTTCAGTGCCAAAGGCCACAAAGCTGGTTTCAGATGTATCGAGCAAAGATTGCACAAATCGCACAACTTCACTGTCCACCGCAGTGTCCAGCGCGGGGTAGGCGTTTAGTACTTCAAACGTGATGTCCACATCCGTATAGCGCTTTCGAGCCTGATCGACCAGTGCTTTAGTCTGATTTTTTATGTCAGCTAATATGGCAAGTGGGTCATCGCTGGCCGGATGACGAATTTCGAAATTCACCGTGCACAGGTTTGGCACAATATTCAAAGCTTGCCCTGCATGTACACGGCCAACATGAACCGTTGTATACGGAACACTCCTATCGTCGGCTTGCCCGCTCTTATTTGCAATGTCTTGTTGGGTTGTTCTGAGTATGCTGATTAAGTCGCTGGCGAGATGGATGGCGTTTTGATAGTTGGGTGCCATCGCAGAATGGCCTTCCGTGCCTGTGCAATGCGCAATGATGGCGCTCTTGCCTTTGTGTTTTGTTGCCACCTTCAATGATGTCGGTTCACCGACAATACACATGGCAGGCTTAACTGGAGCTTTGTTCAACATGTCGATTAATGAGTGCACACCCACGCAACCAATTTCCTCGTCATAGGAAAATGCTAAATGCAAAGGTGTATGTAAAATCTGCTTGCTTGCATTAACAGCGGCAACGATGGCACTCGCCACAAAGCCTTTCATGTCGGTAGTGCCGCGTCCGTAATAACGATCGTTGTCTTTGGTTAGCGTGAAAGGCGCAACCGTCCAGTTTTGCCCATCAATGGGTACAACATCCGTGTGACCAGATAACATCACACCGCCACGATCAGTGGGACCGACGGTGGTATACAAGTTTGCTTTGGTTTTATCGTCGTTGTGTAACACAACAGAGTCAATGCCATTTTGCTTTAACAGTTCGGCGATATAGTCGATCAATTCCATGTTCGGATTACGACTGGTTGTATCAAACGAAATCAGTTTTTCTAAAACAGCTTCAGTGGTTAGCATGATCGGCTCTAGTGTAATGCGGAAGGTGGTGCTATTTCTTTTCTTGCATTTGCTCGATAGGGCCGCCTGATTTTTCCCAATCGATAAAACCATCTTTTAAGTGGGCAGCTTCAAAACCCATCTCATTTAGAGTTTGCACGGTTAGCGCAGAACGCCAACCAGACGCACAATGAAAAACAAATTTTTTATCTTCATTGAAAATGTCTTTGAAGTACGGGCTATCCGGGTCGACCCAAAATTCTGCCATACCACGAGGGCAGTGAAAACTGTTTGGGATAAAACCACTGCGTTGGCGTTCTCGAATATCGCGCAAATCAACAAACTGAATCGAGTCGTTATCTACCAGTTTGAGTGCGTCTTGAGTTGATATCTCTTCGACGGCCTCACGCGCCTTAGCAACCAGCTCAGATACTGGGGTTTTGAGTTTCGGCATCGTTATCTCTCTAGTGCTTGTGTAATTTGAGATTTAGTGTACTCGAATCCCTGATGTTCAATTTAATGATGGCTTATCTGACTTAGGCTCTGGACTATAGTCGGATGCCAGTGGATCGGTTTAGGACGTATTGGATAAAATCAAGCCTGAAAACGCTCATTTAGGCGCTACTGAATGCCAATCGTTATTTCACCTAGAGGGTAAAGCTGTCGCAATCGCGTAAACCACCTAAAAGGCCGCTCCTTGGCTGTTCCATTTTATGTAAAGGTGTGGTTTTCTAGCCAGGATGCAAAAAAATTGCATTGGAAATAATCGAATGCTAGACTTTGCATACGTATGCAAATCCACGCGTGTGAGCGTTTTATCAAAGCCCGGGGCTGCGAAAATACGGCTAGTGATCAACACACATACCCAGTACGATTTTGGAGGAATAATGAATAAAGTTCTAAGAGCAAGTTTGATTGCTGCTGGCTTAATGACCAGTTCAGTTGCTGCACACGCGGCCTGTGGCATTGAGGGCGGCAGAGTTAATATTATTGGTAACGAATTCCCGGCAATCCAGACCATTGGTGCTGGTGCTGTAGCCTGTGCAGGTGATGGTGTTGAAATCACGGCTAACCTAACTAAAGAGCACAAAGAGCTTCAGGTGCCAGGTCTATCTGGCGACGTTGCTGAATACACAGTGGCAATCGTTGCTAATTCATCAATTGTTCCCTTGATGAGTAACGGTTTGATTCGCCCATTGGATGATCTAATTGCTAAGCACGGCGGCAACTTCGGCGACAACCAGAAGATCACTATCGGTGGCAAGACCATGGCGATTGGCTTTATGGCAAACGCTCAGCACTTGGTATACCGTAAAGATATTTTGGCAGACGCTGGTATCGAGCCACCAACAACCTATGAAGAAGTGCTTGCAGCATCAAAAATGTTGAAAGAAAAAGGTGCGATGAAATACCCGTTCGGCGCTGCATATGCTGCGGGTTGGGGTATCGCTCAAGAATTCAACAACATGTTTATCGGTATGGGCGGTGAGTTTTTCAAAGATTCAACACCAATGCCTAACGTAAACAACGAGAAGGGCATTGCGACGCTTGAAATGATGAAAGCAATGACCACGCAAATGAACCCAGATTTCTTAACGCTTAACAACAACGAAATCAACGCTGAATGGAAAGCAGGTAATGTTGCCATGATGCAAATGTGGGGCTCACGTGCTGGACCGCTTCTAGCCGGTGAAGAGACTGCACCTGGTGTTGCTGAAAACACCGTTCTTGCAGGTCCTTTGACTGCCGGTGGCGGTTCAATCCCAGCAACTACTTTGTGGTGGGATGGTTTCACAATCGCTACAAACATCTCAGATGAAGATGCAGAAGCTTCATACCTGGCTATGATCAATGCGATTGACCCATCAATCATGAATGATGAAGTTGCTACTCAAGCAGTTTGGATGATTGAAGGTTACGAGCCAACGCCTGCATCTGCTGGTGTATTCGCAACGATCAATGCCGGTGCTCAGCCGTACCCAATGATTCCATACAACACTCACCTGCACTCAGCCTTGGGTGAAGAGCTACCAGACTTTTTCTCAGGTAACGAATCTGCAGAAAAGACACTAGCTGATGTTGAAGCGGCTTATATGGTTAAAGCAAGAGAAGCAGGTGTAGCTGGCCTGTAGTAAGTAAAAGACGTGGGCTGCAGGCGATTGCTTGCGGCCTACTAACCTCCCTCGTATCTATTCCTTATTCGCCGAGTCGCTGTGAAACACCGTACTTTTTTCTGGTTTTTCTTACCAACAGCGCTCGCAATGCTGTTGTTTATTTTTCTACCCATCATATCCGTCGTCACTCAATCTCTTCACATTGAGCATGAGCAGGTATTTGTTGAAGTCGAGAATTGTGATTTTTTTGGCTGTAAAAAATCCACCATGGTGGATGTGGAAGCAACGGCGGCTATTAAGGCCGAAAAACCATTAGGCCGGTTTGTTGGTTTAGAAAACTATTTTAATCGATCGCATTTTGCGTCTTCGGAACTTGCGCAAGCTTGGCGAACCACAGATTCATTCGGTGAGTTTTACGATCAGGTCTATAACTTACCGCTATACCGAGCAATTATTTTTACGCTCGTGTACACATTTACCGTCACTCCATTACTGATCATTCTGGGCTTTATCATTGCGATTGCCGTGAACTCCTTGCACCAACGTTTGAAGGGGCTGGTTATCTTCTTCTCCTTGTTGCCTATGATCGTGACGCCATTGATCGGGTCATTGATTTTGTTTTGGATGATTGATTCACGCGGAATTATTGGTAGTTTTCTACAGCAATTTTTTAACGATCCGGACCTTTCTTTGAAAGCCTCCACGCCACTGATGTGGATAACGTTAATGGTGTACGGGGTGTGGCATTCAGCGCCGTTCGCATTCGTTATTTTCTATGCAGGCTTGCAAACGCTTCCGCAAGACACGCTTGAATCGGCAATGATCGATGGCGCCAGCCGTTGGGAGCGTATTCGTTATGTTGTCATTCCGCATATCGCGCCGCTGGTAACGTTCGTCGCCCTCATTCAATTGATGGACAACTTTAGGGTCTTAGAACCCATCGTGGGGTTTAATGCGTCCGCGCACGCAACATCCTTATCGTCAAATATATTAAATGACCTTGGTGGTGAGTCGCAGTTATTCGCCTCTGCTGCAACCACGTCTGTTATTACGATTCTTGGCGTTGTTGTGCTGTTATCACCGGTGCTTTATCGAACGTGGCGTGATTGGGACAGGAAAGTTTGATATGACATCTTCGGTTGTTGAAAATAAATCGTTTAGCCTACGGTTTATATCCACGTTATTCATCGCATTCTGGTTAATGATTGCGGCGTTTCCGTTTTTTTGGACCTTTTGGGGGTCGTTCAAAGTTGAACTCGATTTCTTTTCCAAAGAAAACTGGACTAACGCCATAACTGGTGTTCGTACTTTAAGTACGCACGGCGAGGCATTTACTGGCGCTGGCTATGAAGGTGCCTGGGTTCAGGAAGAATTTTGGAAAGCGGTGATTAACACAGCACTAGTGTGTTTGTTTGTCGTGTGTACCTCGCTAACCATTGGCACCTTGGGCGCCTATGCGTTGTCGCGTTCTGGTTTTAGATACGCATTCTGGTTACTGATCATCGCGCTCATTTTCCGCGCTATGCCACCGATCACCTTGGTGGCCGGCTACTTGTTGCCGTTTTTTGAATGGGGGCTTTGGGGAAAACTATCGACAACCATTGTAGTGTTAGTTGCGATAAACCAGCCGTTCACGCTGTGGATGTTGCACTCGTTCTTTCAGAAGATTCCAAAAGAACTCGATGAAAGCGCGATGGTCGATGGCTGCACTAACTTTCAAGCGTTTCGCTACGTGATATTGCCCGTAATGTGGCCAGGAGTTATCACCACCGGATTATTTTCATTCTTGCTTGCATACAACGACTTTGTAGTAACTGCGCTACTGTTATCAAAAGAGAATCAAACCATGGTTCCCAAGATCGCAGGTTTTCTTGGCACAACGCAAACCGAAGGCAACGTCATGTTCGCTGTTGCAGCGGTAGTATCTGCAACGTTTCCATTGTTTGTGCTGGTGATGTTTTTTCAACGGCAAATTGTCAGCGGCTTAACCGCTGGTGCGGTAAAGGGTTAAGGGTATGGCCAGTATCACTTTAAAAAATGTCAGCAAGCGCTGGGGTAATTTTGTTGGTGTACACGAGTTTAATCTGGAAATTGAAGACAAAGAATTTCTCGTGTTGCTTGGTCCTTCTGGCTGTGGAAAGACCACCACTATGCGCATGATTGCTGGTTTGGAGACAGCAACCGCTGGCGAGATCTGGATTGGCGATCGTATGGTGAATAAGTTAGAACCCAAGGACCGGGATATTGCCATGGTGTTTCAAAGTTATGGCCTTTACCCGAATATGACGGTATGGGAGAACATTCGCTTTCCGCTAAAGGTGCGAAAAATTGATCCTGCAAGTCACGATGAACGGGTGCAACGAGCCGTTGACATGGTTGAACTCAACGAATTCACGCACCGGCGTCCAGCGGAGCTCTCTGGCGGACAGCGCCAGCGTGTTGCCTTGGCCCGCGCCATCGTGCGTGAGCCAACGGTGTTTCTAATGGATGAGCCACTATCGAACTTGGATGCAAAGCTGCGAGTATCTACCCGTGCGCAAATTAAAAACCTTCAGGATACTTTGGCGACCACCACAATTTATGTAACCCACGATCAAATTGAAGCCATGACGCTGGCTGATCGCGTAGTAGTTATGAACCAAGGTATTGTGCAGCAAGTGGGTACACCGGTAGACATTTACGATAAGCCACAAAATACATTTGTAGCCGCTTTTATAGGATCGCCAGCAATGAACCTGATAGAAGGTGAGTTGCAAAACGGTACCTTTAGCAGCGAACACGTCTCAATCAATGGCTTAACTACAGCGTTCAATGGTAAAGCCACATTGGGTTTTCGAGCAGAAGATGCGTCTATCGTCAATGCTAACGCCGATATAGTCGCACCTGTTTATTCCATGGAGCTACTTGGCGAAGCCACCATGGTGACTATGCGACTAGCCGGCGCATTGGTATCGGTCAAGGCAGGCAAAGAGTATCGAATATCCATTGGCGAACAGGTGTCTGTATCGGTACCGCCATCGATTTGCCATTTATTTGATACCGAATCGGGTGAACGAATAGAGGGTGCACACGCGTGAGTGAACTAAGCGCTGAAGAACATCAACAGAAATCGCAAGAAACATTGCGTGTGATCAAGGCAATGGAAGAAGCTTTGGGCGCCAATTCAAATGAAATGGATAAGCACTTTCATGAGAGTTTTCGCTGGATGGGTAACTATGGTTGTGGCACTAAGAACAACCTGCAAGAGTTTCGTAACAACTGGCAGTTACCCTTGCGCGCAGCGTTTACCGACCGCACCTACAAAACCGACAAATTTATTGTCGATGGTGAATGGGCGTCCTGTTTCGGTCATATAGAAGCGACCCATAGTGGCGAGTTCATGGGGGTGGCTGCCACGAACAAGCGCGTCAAAATTGCCTATATGGATTTTTGGAAGGTGAGTGACGGGCGAATTGAAGATAACTGGGTATCTGTTGACTATGCTTCGGTATTGGCACAACTTGGCGTAGATGTATTCAACGGTCACGGTTGGGAAGCGTACGACAGTGGTGCGAAAATACCGAACAAACCCGGTGCGGCGGGAGAAGGAACATGATCAAGTATTTAAAAGAAAGTATGGCGCAAGCTGATCGAGATGTTGAGAAGAACAGTGTTCGCGATACCGTTGCGGCATCGTTGACGCAAATTGAAGCTGGTGGCGATGCAGCTGTGCGCGAGATGTCAGAAAAATTTGATAAGTATTCTCCCAAGAGCTTTCGACTCAGTTTAGATGAAATCAATGCGCTCATCGCACGGCTTACGCCGCAAGAAATGTCCGACTTAAAATTTGCTCAAGAGCAGGTTCGGAATTTTGCCAAAGCACAACGCGCCTCTATGCAAGACATAGAGGTCGAAACGCTGCCCGGTGTTATTCTTGGACATAAGAATATCCCGGTTCAATCTGTCGGCTGTTACGTACCGGGTGGTAAATTTCCGATGGTGGCATCGGCCCATATGTCGGTGGCTACCGCGAGTGTTGCAGGTGTACCAAGAATTGTTGCGATGACACCACCGTTTAATGGTGAGCCAAATCCTGCTGTCATCGCAGCTATGCATTTAGGCGGTGCGCACGAGATCTATGTTCTCGGTGGTATACAAGCTGTAGGTGCAATGGCCATCGGTACCGAAACTATCGAACCTGTGCATATGTTGGTAGGACCTGGTAATGCGTTCGTGGCTGAGGCCAAAGTTCAGTTGTTTGGTCGTGTTGGCATCGATTTGTTCGCAGGCCCAACCGAAACACTGGTCATTGCAGACGACACAGTTGATGCGGAAATGTGTGCAACTGATTTGTTAGGTCAAGCCGAGCATGGTTATAACTCTCCTGCTGTGCTGCTAACCAATTCTGAGACGTTAGCAAACGAGACACTAAATGAAATAGATCGGCTATTGGAAATACTGCCTACGGCTGCAACAGCAGGGGTGAGTTGGAGAGACTATGGTGAAGTAATTATCTGTGATACCTACGAAGAGCTATTGGATAAAGCCAACGAGATTGCATCGGAACACGTGCAAGTCATGACCGATCGGGATGATTGGTTTTTAGAGCACATGCATTCTTACGGCGCCTTGTTCTTAGGCGCGCGTACCAACGTTGCTAATGGCGACAAGGTCATTGGAACTAATCACACCTTACCAACCGAGAAAGCCGGTCGGTACACCGGTGGTTTATGGGTGGGTAAATTTTTAAAGACGCACTCTTATCAAAAGGTGATGACCGATGAAGCCGCTACTCACATCGGAGAGATTGGCTCACGTTTATGCATATTAGAAGGTTTTGTTGGTCACGCTGAACAGTGCAACGTGCGAGTTCGGCGTTACGGTGGTAGAAACGTGCCATACGGTGAAGCAGCTGAACCGCAATCATCATTGGAACCCTAAAAGGTATTCAGATGCAGCTACCCAGCACTCCTTCATTTCGATTAGACGGCAAACGAGCATTGGTCACAGGTGCTTCGTCTGGGATTGGTTTAGGTGCGGCTGTAGCGCTTGCACAAGCTGGAGCTCACGTTGTACTCGCCGCAAGAACGGTAGAAAAATTAACTGAGTGTGTCGAGGCTATGGCGGCGCAAGGCCTAAGCGCAACGGCTTTGCAAATGGATATCAGTGATATTGAAAATTCGAAAACGGCGATTAACCAGCAAGAAGCCTTTGATATTTTGGTGAATAGTGCAGGCAGTGCGCGTCACAGCCCAGCGGTTGAAACCACACAAGAAGACTACGATTTCGTTACTGATTTAAATGTAAAGGCGGCTTACTTCATAACGCAGGCCATTGCCAAACAGTTAGTCGAGGCTGACAAGCCGGGCTCGCTTATAAATATTTCATCGCAAATGGCACACGTCGGTGGCGTTGATCGTGCTGTTTACTGTGCTACTAAACATGCTGTGGAAGGGTTTACTAAGTCCATGGCGATAGAGCTAGGCCCTAGACAGATTCGAGTAAATACAATTTGCCCAACGTTTATTCGAACACCGCTTACCGTTCCCACATTCAATGACCCAGAAAAAGTGGCGTGGCTCGAACAGAAAATCAAGTTGGGTCGGGTCGGTGAGGTTGAAGACATCATGGGTGCCGTTGTGTTTCTGGCATCCGATGCATCAGCACTCATCACCGGTACGTCGTTGTTAGTTGATGGAGGCTGGACAGCAGGCTAATGCTAAAAGAGGCAGTCACATCACAACATGTCGCAAAGAAGGCTGGTGTGAGTCAGTCGGCGGTGAGTCGTGTGTTTTCCCCTGGCGCGAGTGCTTCGGCTGAAATGACGGCTAAAGTGCAAAAGGCCGCCGATGAATTGGGTTACCGACCAAATGTTCTTGCACGTTCTTTAATTACCGGCAAATCCAAAATTATAGGTCTAGTCGTTGCCTACTTAGAAAATCAATTTTACCCAGAAGCTTTAGAGAAACTTTCATTATCGTTGCAAGAGCAGGGTTACCACGTGCTTGTTTTTATGGCCACACTCACTAACGATAATGTTGATCAATTGCTCGATGAACTGCTTGACTACCAAGTAGAAGGTATCGTTTTGGCGTCTGCATCCATGTCACCCGTATTAGCAAAGCGTTGTCACACAGCTGGCGTACCGGTGGTGCTATTCAATCGTCGCCAGGATGACGATACGCTATCTTCAATTACATCCAATAATTTAGAAGGTGGTAAGAAGGTCGCAAAGTTTTTAATAGCGGGCGGTCATCAGCGGATAGCGCACATCGCCGGTTGGGAAGGGGCATCAACTCAGCGCGATAGAGAGCTGGGTTTTATGCAGGAACTCAAAAGGCAAAAGGTAAAATTGTTCGACCGGGAAGTTGGTAATTACCACTATGAATCAGCTCAAGCGGCCGCTCGTACTATGTTTAGTAAGGCGGTTATTCCCGATGCTGTATTTGTGGGTAATGATCACATGGCGTTGGCGGTTATGGAATGTATTCGTCATGAATTTGGAATGCGTGTTCCGGAGGATGTGTCGATCGTGGGCTACGATGATGTTGAACTGGCGAGTTGGCCAAGCTTTGCTTTAACCACAATACGCCAGGCGTCGAATAAAATGGTTTTTGAAACTGTAAAAACGTTGCTGGATAACATCGAGAGTCATGATACTGAGCCACGCTCTATCGAGATTGATGGCACACTCATGATAAGGCGATCAGCCAAAATCCCGGAAGGATGGAATAATGAAAAACTTTGACAATCGTTGGAAGGATTTCCCCGATTACATAATTGGAATCACCAAAGAGATTTGGGAAGACCGGGGCATTGGTACGCTCAATCATTACTACTCTGAAGATATCCCGGTGCGATCTCCAATGGGCGTACAACGTGGTAATCAGGAAGTTATTGCCTCGACCATGGCGACCGTAGACGAATTTGCAGACCGACAGCTGTTTGGTGAAGATGTTATTTGGTCAGGCACGCCCGAAACACAGTTGTTGTCTTCCCACCGTATTATTACCACAGCTACACACAATCGCGATGGTATGTTTGGCAAAGCATCGGGTAAGAAATTTAAAATTCGTGTTATTGCTGATTGCGCTGCCAAGGACAACACAATTTTCGATGAGTGGTTGATTCGTGACTATGGCGGTATTGTTCGCCAGCTCGGAGGTGACCCAAAGTCGTTTGCGAAGAAGCTCATTAAAAAAGAAGGTGGTCCAGATAAATGCAATAAGCCATTTACACCTGAAATTGACATTAAAGGTGATTATGTTGGCACGGGCAACGACAACGAGTGGGGTGCTCAGTACGCGTCGGTGCTAACACGCTTGATGGATAAAGAATTTTCCCTGGTACGTGAAAAATACGACCGTGCGGTCCAAACCGAATACGCTGGTGCTGTATCGGGTATTTCCCATGATTCCGTTATTGAGCATTGGCTAGCGCTACGCTCTTCTTTCCCTAACGCCACGTTCAAAATCCATCATCAAATTGGTATGGATGCTAACGTTCTGCCGCCGCGTGCCGCGATTCGATGGTCGCTTGATGGTGTGCATGAAGGTTGGGGTATGTTTGGCAAACCCACTGGTGCAAAGGTTCACGTGATGGGGCTGGCGCATGCTGAGTACGGTCCCTTTGGAGAAGACGGTTCTTCTATAAGACGAGAATGCGCTCTTATTGACGAGATCGCGATCTGGAAACAGATTTTGATGCAAACCGGAAAGTTCTCATGACACCTGAACAAATGCGCGAACGTATTGTTCGCTATGGTGAGTTGAAGCCATGTAAAACAGCGTTTATTGATGCGCACACGCCTGGTTCAGATCAGAAAGAGAATTTCACCATTATCGGTGGTGGCGTATCAGAAAGCCCCGATCAACACGTACACATCGCAGACACACCCGGGTTTAACATCGGCGCGGCGGGTCAACCACCTAAGTGTCGAAACTCTTTGCATGTGCATACCACGGCCGAAGTCTTTTTTATGCTAAAAGGACGATGGCGGTTTTTCTGGGGGCGCAATGGCGATGCGGGTGAAGTCACCTTAGAAGAGGGTGACATCATTAATATACCCACGGGCATTTTTCGAGGGTTCGAAAACGTGGGCACCGACTACGGCATGATCATGGCCATACTTGGCGGTGATGATGCTGGTGGTGGTGTTGATTGGGCTCCCCAGGTAATTCAAGAAGCTTCGGCGCATGGATTGGTACTTGGCGATAACCAGTGTCTGTATGACACTAAGCGGGGACAATCTTTGCCGGATGGGGTTAATCCCATGCCAGTTATGAGTGAGGCAGAATTGGCAAAGCTACCCGAATACACCACACAGCAATTCGTACCGCATTTTGTCGCGCGTTATCAAGACTTGATGGCTTTGTCTGATCAGCAACCTGCAAAAGTTATCGGACCGGATGCAGTTTTAAAAGATAGGCCCGGATTCGATGTTGAGCTGTTGTCACGCACGTCTATTTCAAATGAACGCTATAGCGTTGACGAACACGAAATACTTATGGTTATGCGCGGACACTGGCGGTTAACATGGGATGGTGGTGAAGCGATTTTGGCCCCAGGTGATACCTGTGCTGTACCGCCAAGTTTGAGCCATAGCTTAGAGCCATCAATGAGCGGTGAGGCTAGCTTGTATCGTGTTTATAGTAATGATGATGAAGCAGGTGCCACGCATATGCCAGCAGCGTTTGGCTAGTACTTGTATAACAGTATTCAATCTAACTCAACTTAAATCAGTTACCGGATAGGACGATGTCTAAAATTCTGACCACGCATGTGGGTTCACTGCCACGCACACAAGAAGTCGTTGACTTTATTTTCGCACGTGAGCATGGGAAACCGTACGAAGTTGGGCAATTCGATAGCTGCATGAGTGCGGCGTGTGCTGAAACTGTGCGTAAGCAAGTTGATGCAGGTGTGGATATCGTTTCAGATGGCGAAACCTCGAAAATTTCATACGCAACCTATGTTAAAGATCGCTATACCGGTTTCTCTGGTGACAGTGATCGTAACGCACCAGGTGATTTGAAATTGTTTCCAGGTTTTCTAAAGCGCTTGGCTGATGACGGTGGTACACCTCAATATGCACGTCCAAAATGCACAGGGGAGGTTAAGTCAAAGGGCCAAGATGAATTAAACAAAGACATTGCCAATCTCAAAAATGCGATGCAACAACATGGGGCTAAGCGTGGATTTATGAATGCAGCGTCGCCAGGTGTTATATCTTTGTTCTTGCAAAACGAACACTATGCTAATCGTGAGGCCTATCTTGAAGCCTTGGCAGACGCCATGAAAGAGGAATACGAAACTATTGTTGGTGCAGGCTTGGATTTACAATTGGATTGCCCGGATTTAGCCTTGTCGCGGCATATGTTGTTTGAAGACTTATCTGATGATGAGTTTCTAAAAATCGCTAATATGCACGTGGCTGCGTTAAACCATGCGCTTGAAAACGTACCCGAAGGAAAGGTGCGTTTGCATATTTGTTGGGGTAACTATGAAGGTCCGCATGTGTGCGATATTGATATGAATACGGTGTTTAGCACGTTAATGAGCGCGAAGGCGCGTTATGTTTTGTTCGAAACCTCAAACCCACGGCATGCGCACGAGTGGACTGTATTTCGTGATCGTGCAGCTGAGATTCCAGACACTAAAGTACTCGTGCCTGGTGTGCTTGATACCACGACCAACTTTGTGGAACACCCGCAACTCGTTGCACAACGGCTAGAGCGATTTGTGAATATTGTGGGTGAGGAGCGCGTGATCGCAGGTTCTGATTGTGGCTTTGGTACCTTTGCAGGGTTCGGGTCTGTCGACCCGGATATTGCTTACGCCAAGCTACGTTCTATGGCGGAAGGGGTTGAGTTGCTAAGTTCTAACGACACTTGAACGTGATCTTACACACCGTGTTCCATATCGTTAAATAATGTGATCTATGTCCGCCCAATTCCGACTGATCGATAAGCAGAAGGAAGTGATTGTCATCGTAAAACCACAGTACATGAAACAGGAATGTCTAAAAATAAAAAGTACTCTAAACAAATAGATAGAGCTTAGTAACGATTAATTAAGTTGTGTATGATCTTTAAAGCGATCTGCGCTACGGATAAGGAATTATAATTTCTATTTGATAGTACATTACAGCTATTAATTTTAAAAACACGATCTTAGATATCTTGACAGGAGTATTAGAACTAACGCCGGCATTAGTCAATTTGGGAGATTAAATAGGTGAGTAAAGGAAAGATCTTTTTTATTATTGGTGCACCGGCATCAGGAAAAAGCACCTTGTGCCAACTCATGGGACGCAAATTAAGTAAAGCTGTTCACATACCAGTGGATGATATTCGTGAAATGGTCATTTCGGGCCTGATTAGCCCAAACCCAAATTGGAATGATGGTCTGCAAATGCAGGTGACGCTGGCACGAAGTACTGCATTGAACATGGCATCCCTATACAGCGAACAAGGATTTTCCGTATTCATTGATGATTTCTACGACCCATTAAAACTTCGGGAATATCAAAATACAGAAAATAGATTTGAAAGTGACGTCTACAAAGTGATCCTTTATCCAAATAAAATAATAGCCAAGCAGCGAAATGTAAAACGTTCAGGTGGCGACCCGATTATTGATGAGGGGATCGACATTGTTTACGACTTACTCTCCGAGCGGATGAAGGAATTGGAGTCGGGTGGTTGGTACTTTTTGGATAATTCAAAAATAAGTGTTGAACAAACAGCGAAAATTTTGCTTAACTTGGATTAGTGCAGTAGCCATGTGCAATTTAACTTGGCGAGTGCTCTTGCACTCGCCAGTTGTTGCTAAAGCTTTACACGAAAAATACTCTGCTATTCAACACTCGACCATGTGTATTGTCAGAACTTATCGCCGCCAGCTTCATTGATCTTTTGCTGAGTTTATTTGGTTCTGCAACGGGACCTATCGCCTCGGTGATGGGTATAGCTCGCGTGCCACCTGGGCGCAGTGCATAGGAGCTACTCATTAACGAGTGATTTAAATCATATGACGTATCACCAGCATGTACCACACCTGGGTGCACGCTGCGAAGGATGGTCATGGATTTACTGTTGTTGGTCACAAGCATTTTTGGGTTAGAGCCCAACTCCAAAGAGATACTCAATTCTTCGTTGCCGCTTATTTGCTTAAACGTTTGCGCATCAACTGATTTAGCGTGACTAACGGCTGGCATCGCTGCAGCACCAACCATGGGCATTGCCATGATTCCACCGATTGATTTCAATGAACGTCTTTTACTACTGTCAACCATTTTTCTGGTCCATTTAGCTTTCATGAACCTACAGCATATGTTCAATTAAGCTTAATCCAATAATATAGAAACACGATGTCACATTTACAGGGTGTGAGCGGCGGTAATCGCGCTAATTAGGGCTCATTACGATAATTTTGTTCACTTACTCAGGGCAAGCCAGTCCAAGTTCTAGCTATTGTTCTAGCATAGAAACAGTTTCCTCAACCGATAACGGTGCCGGTTCCCCCGGCAATACCTGGGTTCCATGCTCATGCTACGAGTGGGTCGTGACCAACATGATCAGCGAATGGTGTGACATCACAACCGCCGGTTTTTGATGTTCGACTTGGTTACAAATAAATCGGGTGGATGTTGAAAGAGAACGTTGGGTCCACAAGACCCAAGCATGCGTACCTGACGTAACTATTGATGTTTGCAAACTAGATCTATGCTTAAATAAGGAGCTTCATTCAAGCCTTAGTAAACATGATCTATCTTCCCACTCATTTGTATGCGGTTCTCATTGCGCTCGATTTTGTCAGTTTTAGGCAATATCGAGTCTGACTATGTCAAGTTCAAATATTAAGCTGACGTCAGGTTCAATTTATAAGCACTTGATCAGGCTCTCTATACCCGCTGCCATGGGTATGATATTTAACACCTTGTATAACCTTACCGACTTCTGGTTTGCAGGATTGTTGTCGGACGATGCGCTTGCCGGCGTGTCTATCGCAGGCAGTGTGTTTTTTATTCTGCTTGCGATTGGTATTGGTATGCAAACCGGTACCTCGGCTGTGATCGCACCCGAGGTCGGCGCAGGAAACGAATCGAACGTTGGCGATTGGGTGAACCAGGCGTTTGGTCTGAGTATAGTGTTTAGCATCGTGACCATGTTACTGGGTTGGTTATTGGCAGAAAGGCTGGTGATGTTTCTCGGTGCAGAGGATCACATTGCGCCTTTAGCAAACCAATATTTACAAATCACGTTGATTGGCAGCATCGCATTTATTTTATCGTTTATGGCTGCTGGTGCTTTAATGGCATTAGGCGATACAAAATCTAATCGCAATGCATTGATGGTTGGATTTTTTGCTAATTTTTTGTTAAACCCTCTATTTACGTTTGTATTAGATTTTGGTGTAAGAGGTCTTGCACTTGCCACGGTCGTTATAAAAGTGGCGTCGGCAATTTATCTTTTTTATGTGTTGGCCTTAAGAACCGGGGCTTGGGCGAAACCAGCGTTTCACTTTGCGAAATGGGGTGCTTTGCTAAAACAAGTTTTGCCAGCAAGTACCAACATGCTCACCATTATTCTAGGTGGATTTATATCCGTTGCCTATATTGGACGGTTCGGCAGTGAGCACATCGCGGGCTATGCTGTTGGTTTGCGTATAGAGCAAGTGTTGTTGTTGCCCGCGCTAGGTCTAAATTCCGCTGTGATGGCAATAGCCGGTCAGAACTTCGGTGCAAATCAATTAGATCGAGTGAATGAAACATATATTAAAGGCTTAAAGATTGGCTTGGGTATGGCGGCGGTCTCTATTCCTGTCATGATCTTTCTTTCACCTGCGATGATGGGTATTTTCACAAACAGCGAAGTAATAAAAGGTACCGGTGCTGCGTACTTAAGAATAGACGCGATTGCATTTTATGCGTATGTGGTCTTATTTATAAGCGTGGCTTTATTGCAGTCTATCAAACGCCCGATTTTTCCGATGGTGTTGGGGATTGCCAGGCAGCTTATTCTACCGGCGGGAATAAATTACGTGCTTATCGTGATGCTGGGATACCCGATGTTATCGATTTTTTATACCATTATTGGCGTGGTGGTGCTTAGTGCTGTTGTGGCTAATTGGTATACACGTAAAACTCTTGCAGCTATCACGGTTGCTTGACACGGTGCAGTTTTTTAAATATTCGACAACAGGCGATTAGCATCTAGTATCGCTGTGTGTATGTTACGACTAGAAACAGCATCACCGATTCTGTAAAGAACAAAATCTTTATCTGGTTGCTCTGGTTTGGGTTGAGCAAGGCCATTAACAAATTCGTTTAGATGCGTCACACCATAATTTGATGCTAAGGGTTGTAGTTCACAGTACAACTCATCTGCTGGCATGGTGCCATGTTCCACAACCAGCTGATCTGTGATTTTGGTTGTCAACTGATTAGTCAATTCATTAATAAACGACACACGAAGTCGATTTTTGTGTTGTTCAACGGCGTGTAGACGGTGGTTAAAAATCATCGTCATATCCATTTCATAGCAGCGCTTACGCCAAATCGTTTGCTCCGAGTAAACTAATTCCATACCGAAGTGGTCGTCAATACAAACTAATTCGGCTTGGCAACCGTTCTTATGCAAGGTTTCCGCAGCCGTGGCTGCAACGTGGCGACCCGTACCGTCATAGATGATGGCAGTGTCTGCCACTGGCACTTGGCCTGCAATTATATCCCAGGCAGTGGTAGTGAATTCTTCGCCCTCAATCCATTGGGTATCGGGTATGCCACCGGTGGCAATAACGACAACATCTGGTTTCAATTCCAGTACCTTATGTAAATCAGCGTAGCAGTTGATTTGGACATCGACATCGTGTAGCTCTAGTTCGGCTGCACGCCAATCTATAATGCCGGCTATGTCAGTTCGCCAACTGGCACTTTTTGCCAGTTGCACTTGACCTCCTAACGACGATGCTGCCTCGAGTAGGGTCACTCTATGACCACGTGTAGAAGCTATGCGCGCCGCTTCCAATCCAGCAGGTCCGCCGCCGACTATAACAATGTGTTTGCGTGACTGTTTCAGTTTAAGTTCAATTACCTGCTGAGAAAGTACTGTTTCGCGACCTGTAACTGGGTTATGTATGCACGATGGTCGCGTATTGCTGCCCATGCAATGAGTCGCACCAACACACGGGCGAATTCTATGTGCCTGTCCAGCTTTGAGTTTATTGACTAAGTGAGGGTCTGCAATGTGAGCCCTTGTCATAGCGACCATATCCAGCAATCCTGACTCAATGGCGTATCGCGCAGTGGACAAGTCGGTTATACGCGCTGCATGAAATACGGGTAAGTTCACTGCTTGCTTAAAAATGCCTGCTTTCTCTAGCCAGGGTGCAAGAGCGGCGGCCATGCCTGGCATATTGTGCTCGGCCAAACTTACCAGTGTATCCATGCGACCATAATTGGCGTTGAAAAAATCCAACACACCGGCACGTTCAAAATATTGCGCAACCTCTAGGCTTTGCGTTGCGTTTAGCCCATCAGCATTGGCTTCGTCAATATGAAACCGCAATCCAATAAGAAAATCGTCCCCGACTCTTGAGCGAATGGCGTGTAGAACTTCTATGCCAAAACGGCAGCGATTTTCCAAACTTCCACCATACTCATCTGTTCGATGATTGGTTGAAGGCGAAATAAATTGGCCTATTAAATGTGCACCCGCCAATAGTTCAATGCCATCAAGCCCACCAACTTTACAACGCCATGCGGCATCTGCATAGTCTGAAATCACTCTTTTTATATCATGCGAATCCATCACTTTTGGAAAACTGCGGTGCAAGGTTTCTCGAATCATGGAAGGCGCAATCGTTGGTAGCACAGGGTGTGCATACGATTCACCCCTGCGACCAAGGTGAGTAATTTGGCACATGAGTCTTGCGCCGGCACTGTGTACTTTCTCCGAAAACGTTTCGAAGTAGGGAACAACACCGTCGTCACCCACGTACAGTTGCCCAAATACATTGGGGGAATCGGGAGATATGTTTGACGAGCCGCCGAACATGGTAAGTGCCAACCCACCTTTGGCTTTTTCTTCGTGATAGGCCTGATAGGCATCCGCAGGGTAACCTTCGTTATTCTGCAAGCCACAGGCATGGCTGGTGCTCATTATCCGGTTACGAAATTCAACATGCCTGATTTTCAGCGTTTGTAGGAGCGGGTCGTTAGTTGATTTGACATCTGACATTGAAATTTGCCATTGTGCAGTAGTTGTGTTGATACTCTACATTGGTTTTATTTTTGTCAATAAGGAATACCTGTTAAATGCCAACAAGTGACGTCATTAGTGAAGATCTGCTTAGCCGCTTTAATAGCGATGGATTTCTTGTTATCGAGAATGTTTTATCAACCGAAGAGATAGAACGAGCTAAAGCACGTTTCGAACCTTTGTTCCGGGGCGAATTTGATTTGGGCATACAGCCTGATGAATGGAACTGGCGTGAAGGGCGTGATGCGATCGACTTGACCCGGCAAATATGCAATGCATGGAAAGCGGATGCAGTCATACGTTCAATAGTGTTGCGCGAGGATTTGGCGAAAATGTGTGCTGATCTTAAAGACTGGCCTGGCGCACGTATAAACCAAGACAATGTGCTTTGGAAGCCGCCCGGTGCTCGCGCGCTGGGTTTTCATCAGGACGACAGTTTCCAACAATGGATAAGTCCAGCACAAATGATGACCTGCTGGATGACGCTTGATGATACGCGGGCAGAACAAGGCACCATTGAATACGTTAAAGGTTCCCACCTGTGGCCTGTATCTCCTCCTATCACACAATTCCATGCGCCAGACGACCCGTTAAAAGAACTTCGCCAGGCAGCGCAAAGTATCAATAAACATATAGAGATTGTACCCATCGTCGTGCCGGCAGGTTCAGTTGTGCTTCACGATGGTCGTGTATGGCATGGATCTCGTGCGAACTCAGGCGAGGCCCCTCGGCGCTCGATCGTGGCACACTGCATGTCATCTGCTGCGCAATTTTCTGGTACAGATCAGAGTCCGATTTATAACCGATATAAAAAGCACGGCACTAATGATATGGACGAGAGTTTCTTTCCAATTCTGTACCGACAGGATGGCTATCGTACCGCTTGGATAGATCAAGCCTGACCCATAAAACCGCCGGATTGGCGCTGCCACAACTGCGCATACAATCCGTTTGCGTCCATCAATTGTTGGTGGCTCCCTTCCTCCACGATTAGCCCGTCATCCAATACCAATATGCGGTCCATTTGTGCAATCGTTGACAGCCTGTGTGCAATGGCAATAACGGTTTTTTGCTGCATAGCTTGGCCTAAGGCAGATTGAATTTGTTCTTCAACATCGCTATCGAGTGCACTGGTTGCTTCATCAAGAATTAAAATGGGTGCATCTTTAAGGAATACCCTCGCTAATGCAATGCGTTGGCGCTGACCACCTGAGAGTTTTACACCGCGTTCGCCCACATGCGCATCGTAGCCTGATCGCCCGGAAGCATCTTTTAGTCGTTTTATAAACTCATGTGCATGGGCTTGTTTGGCTGCGGATTCTATTTCATTTTTTTGGACACCATCAATACCTAGCGCTATGTTGTCTCGTACTGAACGATTAAGTAAAGCGGATTGTTGGGACACCATTCCGATCGCCGCACGCAAGCTGTCTTGATTCACACTACGAATCTCTTGACCGTCTATTTTTATGCTGCCATCTTCGAGCTCGAAAAAGCGAAGTATTAGGTTTACCAAGCTGGATTTGCCTGCACCGGAACGCCCGATAAGCCCAATTTTTTCCCCAGGCTTTATTGTTATAGATACGCCATTAAGTCCACCTTGTTTTAAGCCATAGTGGTGATAGGCATTTTCTATGGTGATTTCACCTCCGGAAATTTGAAGGTTTGGAGCATTTGGGGTTGGGTTTATAGCCAATGGTTGAGCGATGGTCTTTAGTGCTTCGCGCAAGCTACCCACTCTTAAGAATATTGACCAGATGGCATCAAAAACCCAATCGGCCATCGTGGTAATTCGTAAACTTAGTGCAATCGCTGCGCCGATGAGACCAATGCTTGCCGCGCCACTAATCCAAAGCCAAATCCCATAGCCCACAAAGCCGACCATGATTACGCCTTCTAGAAAAGAAATTGTTGTCCGTAGCGATACACCCAATTGCCGTGTTTTAAATAGCGTTTGTCGAGTCGCCTCGAGATCCTGTTTATGATCATTAGTGATCGCATCCTGATCGGCAAAGAGCTTTAATGTATCGATGTTAGAAAACGTATCGACAACGCCACCGAGCAACGCGGAGCGTGCACTTTGGAATTGTTGCTGTGCATACACCATTCTTGGCACGACGACGGCCATCAAAGTTGCGTACATCGCTAACCATAGAAACAATGGTAATGCTAATCGAATATCAGTTTGCGACATCAATATAACGATACCGATCATATACACTAACCCGAATGCCATGGTATTAAGTAGTTGGTAGATAACTTCAGCGGCATGGTTTCCAATATCGACCAAACGAGATGCCGTTCTTCCGGTTAAATCTTCCTGGAACCAACCAACAGACTGCTTCGACAGGTGCGCATGTGCCCGCCACCTTACTAGGGTCGCAGTGTTGCAATGAAAGCCAATTTCATTCACCGCAAGGCGGGCCAATTGAAACCCGGGTCGAATTAACAACAAAACCAGTGCAGCAAACATGAGTTCTTGCCCATGTGCTGCCCACAACTGATCAGGACGACTCTGGGCCAGGTTATCGATCAGTTGCCCTGCATAACTAATAAGCCATACTTCGATACTGGCTGTAATAATAGTGAGTAGTAGGCTTAGAGCGAGAATGCCGCGTAGGGGAAATAAGTGAGAGCGCAAATAAGGCCATGCGTTCTTTTCGGGTGCTTGATTAGTTGAATTGTATGGCTGCACCAGATTGAGGGCGGCATTGGTGAAGCGATCATAGAGTTTCAACATTGAAAATCTTGCGCGTTTGATCGTAGGTTTATTCTATCGAAACGGCTTGGAGTTGGGTCACTTGTTCAGCGAAAATTGTCGTTACTGCGATTCTCTCATCGAGTCAGAATTTGCAAAAACTGGCAGTATGTGGCGAATTAAGTCCGGTACGAAAAGGCAACCACCATGAGCAATACAGCAGGCGATTTTGGCTTTGGCACGCAAATCAGAAAATCCCCTTATTTCGATGCAACCGTTCGCTGGGGCGCAAAGGATTTTTCTGTGTACAACCATATGTATATCCCTCGCGATTTTGGCGACCCGGTACAAAATTTCTGGAATTTAGTTAACAAGGCCATTTTGTGTGATGTAGCTGTTGAGCGTCAAGTTGAAATCAAAGGTCCAGATGCGGCTAAATTCACCCAGTTGTTAACGCCCAGAGATTTATCTCAATGCGCGGTTGGTCAATGCAAGTACGTATTAATAACCAATGCAGATGGCGGTATATTAAACGACCCAGTGTTGTTGCGATTAGCAGAAGATCACTTCTGGCTCTCGCTGGCAGACAACGATATTCTACTGTGGGCACAGGGTATTGCGGTGAACGCCGGTATGGATGTAAAGATAAGCGAACCTGATGTGTCACCTCTGCAATTACAAGGTCCGAATTCTGGTGAGATTATGAAAGCCTTGTTCGGTTCAAGCGTAGAAGGGTTACGCTATTACTGGCTTGAAGAAATGGACCTGGATGGTATTCCACTCATCGTGTCACGCACCGGTTGGTCTAGTGAGCTTGGGTATGAGCTGTATTTGCGTGATAGTTCGAGCGGCGATGAATTATGGGAGAAAATCATGGCAGCAGGCAAGCCACATGGGTTGGAGCCTGGTCATACTTCATCGATACGCCGCATCGAAGGGGGGATGCTCTCTTTTCACGCTGATATGGACATGCAAACTAACCCTTATGAGCTTGGTCTTGATCGATTGGTTAATCTAGAAGCCAATACAACGTTTATAGGACGCGAAGCGTTGGAGTCTATTCAGGCTAAAGGCGTAACCAGAAAACACGTTGGACTTGAAATTCGTGGCGATCCACTTGCTGGGCCTAATACAACGTTTTGGCCGATTATTAGCGATGATAAGGTAGTCGGTAAAGTGACATCTGCCATCTATTCTCCGAGGCTTGAGAAGAATATTGCGCTGGCGATGGTTTCAAACGATGTTGCGCAGAAGGGAACGCAGTTGGGAGTGCAACTAAACATGCAGTTGCGTGAGCAAATGAGTGTGGCAACCGTGGTTGATAAACCGTTTTACGACCCAAAGAAAAAAATCACGACAACATAATTGAATTTATCGTTGACCGACTTTAGTGTCACCAAATAACCGCCCAACTTCGTGAGGGCTACTGCGCCAATATTGCTTTGGTGCATCCACGGTAGCACCGAGCTCGGCGGCTGCGTGCCACACCCAACGCGGGTTATATAAAAACGCGCGGGCTAGTGCCACCATGTCAGCTTGTTGATTCGCGATGATTGATTCCGCGTGTTTGGCGTCGGTGATAAGGCCGACGGTCATTATCGGGATATTGACGGTGCGTTTAATTTGTTCTGCAAAATCAACTTGGTACCCTGGTTTTAGATCAATTTTTTGATTACTTGAAACACCGCCACTGGATACATCTATCCAGTCGCAACCTAATTTTTCCAATTCTTTGCTAAATACAATCGCTTCATCGGTATGCCAACTGCTATCCGAATCCCAATCTGATGCAGATAGGCGAACCCCCATCGGTTTCTGCGCGGGCCACACGTCGCGCATAGATTTGAATAGTTGTAGTGGGAAGCGCATGCGATTTTCTAAAGAACCACCGAATTTATCGGTGCGTCGATTAGCGATAGGTGACAAGAACTCATGCAGCAGATAACCGTGAGCACAATGCAGCTCCACCGCATCCAGTCCTAGCTTCTCAGAGCGCCTAAGTGAATCCAAAAACTTGTTGGTCAGGGCGACTAGATCGGTTTCGCTTAAAGCACGAGGTACTTGTTCGCCTTCAAGGTGAGGCAATGCACTGGGTGCGACACATTCCCAACCGCCTTTTTCAATGGGTATTTGTGAACCGCCATTCCATGGTTCGTAACTCGACGCTTTTCGACCAGCGTGAGCAAGTTGAATGCATATTGGCGTGTTGGACTTAACATCAATGCTCTTTATTGAGCTCAGCAGTGCAGCTAACGCTGTATGGTTTTCATTGTTGTACAGGCCTAAACAAGCGGGAGTGATACGTCCGATATCTTCAACAGCCGTTGCCTCAAGCACAAGCATTCCACTTGATGCCATCATTAGTTGGCCCAAGTGAACATTATGCCAAGGCTGAGCATTGCCACTGACAGCCGAGTATTGGCACATAGGAGAGACAATCACACGATTTTTGAGTTCGAGAGAACGCAGCTTTATTGATTGGAAAAGAGAGGACATGGAGTTTTTTGAACTATATTTGCATTGGAATCGAATACCGTTTCATATAGTATCAGAGTTCCATGCTATCTAAATTGTCAATGTGGCGGCGCTCGAAATGATAAGAAAATCTAAATTAAAAACCAATGTTGCTGATCGTGCGTTGTCCGTTGGAACTGCACAAGCGGCTGAACTACGTTGCTATTTTTCTTTTATATCTGTTCTTTAGAATAGCCACTTGGTTACCCAATGCCGTAGTTGTGGGTGTAGGTTCCGGCGAGTTAATGCAATCTAGCTCTTTTGATCAATGGCGCGAACAGTGCGAATCAAGATTTGCCGAAGGCTATTTTGATAAACGACTGGAACGAGAACAACGCAAGGCGTGCTCCATAACGTCTAGTGAAGTCAACCGATTTCGAAAATGGTTTGTGACACGCAGGCTGATTGGTACCGCGCTACGTTTTTCAGGGCAGCAGAATAGAGGTGCACGTAACGCGCTGGATATTCAGTTGTTGCACAATCAACTGAAAGTTCCCCAACTACCGGAATCGTTTGTGGGATACAGAATACTGCAAATAAGCGATCCACATTTTAATAATCACGCAGGCTTTATTGACAATTTAATCACCCGTGTGCAGCGTGCCTCTTTTGATCTGTGTGTGCTAACTGGCGATTATCGATATCGAAGCTTTGGAACATCAGAGCTCGCACTGGAAGGGTTGCAGACTTTAACCCATGTGATTAATACCGACATCATCGCTGTACTTGGAAATCATGACTCCATTACCAGCGTGCCTGCGATGGAACGTATGGGCATAACCGTCCTGTTGAATGAACATATGCTGTTACGAAAAGCGCAAGCAGAGCTTGTGTTACTCGGAGTTGATGACCCGCACTATTATCGAACGGATGATATTAGCTACGCACTTAATGATGCACCATCATTGGATAAGCATGCATCGATATTATTAGCTCATTCGCCCGAATGTTATGAGCAAGCCACGCAATATCAAATCGGTGCTTACTTGTGTGGTCATACGCACGGTGGGCAAATTTGTTTATCTCCGGGTAAAGCGTTACTTAAGAATTTTCGGTCACCTGATTGGACCTTAGCCGGTGCTTGGCAGCACAAGCAATTGTCCGGATACACATCTGCTGGAGTAGGGACATCCACAGTAAATGCACGTTTCAACTGTCAGCCTTCTATCACCGTGCACGAATTGATTTGCGATTAGCGTGAACATTCCCATCGTGTTTTTACGACCTTGCTAATTCGCCGCAAAAATACCAAACTGGCCTTCTTCACTGCGGACACATATTTGTTGTAGACTCATAACTCACTGAATACTAACGCGAGCATAAGGATATGCGACCACAATGCCCCGGCTGCCCGGAAAGTAGCCAACATGTCGTGCGTGACGGTACCTTCAAACGGGCCTGCGATTCACGCCAGATTCAACGATTTAGATGCAAAACCTGCGGACTCGGATTCTCCGCGTCCACCGGTACATCCCGCTACCGACAGAAATGCCGGCGTATTAATCCAAGGCTAAAATCTCTGTTCTGTAAGGGCTTGTCACAACGTGAGTTAGCCGATGAGCTGAACGTATCTCGAAAAACCATTGCGCGGCGTATTACATGGTTGGCGGATGAAGCTCGTGCACTGCAAAGGCGTCACATGGAGCAGTATGTTGAGCAAAAAGGCTTATTCAAACAACTGCAGTTTGACGAACTACACACCTTTGAACACACCAAGTGCAAACCCACAACCATCGGTATCGTCGTGGA
>CALHOU010000109.1 GCA_938035945.1 uncultured Granulosicoccaceae bacterium | reverse complement strand
CACGCCCAATCAAGGCGTGCCATTTTTTTGATCGCACGCTCCTTCCTTTCCTTGTGCTAAGTGTTGGAAAACGCTATTTTCAAGATCATTCCGATACCTCCAAATCTTATTATGAGAATTTTTTCATGTGCCACAGTTGATATTGACTGGGAGAGTAAGTAGCTGCTCGCACAATAATCCTCGTTCTACACAAAGCTTCCGTCGAACCTAAGACCATGTCGTAGACCTAGACGGCCCCGTTCGAATACTACCCCGCTTGGCAGCCTAAGGGCCGCTTGATCTTAGGCTTAGGCCTCATGCGCTATTGCACTATTTCAGAAACCACAAGCAATCGATGGTCGTGATTCATTTCGTGCAGTTGCTTGGCACGGTATGCATAATACTTGGCCACGGTATACGCTCATGTGTCTAAAACACTGATCTCGGACATAGATACTAACTGGCGTGCCACACTGTGCGCAGTGTGCGGTATCTTGCTCTTGATGTTGTAGGTGTTCAACGTTTGATAAGTTGGCAGTCATCAGCTTCGTTGTCACAGCGGGCGAGTGCATTGACAACAGTGCTTGCGTAAGCTTATGCAGTGTTGCTGAATCAATGGTATTAATTTTACTTCCCATCCAGCTGTGGCGCTTCTGGCGCTTTTCCCATACTGTTGCGAATAGCATGTCTGATGCAATAACGGCGGACGTGTCAATCGCACTGGAGGGCGGTCTTTGTATTTTCTGCGCAGGGTTTGTCAGAATGTATCCTTGGATATTTATTGTCGGTGATATACCCAAAAAACGTGGTAGTTGGTCCGCGTTCTCAATGATGTCGCGCAGCATGCGTATGTCTCTATTCAGTTTTTTCAAAGGTGAGGCAATGCTTTTTTTTTGGGTGTTGGATTGAACCCAACATTGCCCATTCGCGCTCAGTGTTAATCCGTTTTTTAAATAGCGCGAGTCAACGATGTAAAATTCGCATGCATTACTAATCAACAAATGATTGATCTGCAATATTCGATTTGCATGTTGGATACGTAAATCATGTATGACTAACCAATCCTTACTTTCAGAAAAATAACTGTCGATTTGGCTGCAAGCGTTGTCACTGGTGCTATCCGCTCGGAGTCGAGCGGCGGCTTGTTTCAAGCCTTGGCGCTGGATTGAATCCATACCCGGTGCTTCGTAGTTTTCCAGGTATGCGATTCTTGTTTTTGATGCATCTCGCTTTTTTATTATCATGCTAGTTCCTGCGATTACTGGATCAACTTCCCTAGTTGAAGTAGATGCGATGGCGGCAGGTTAACGTATGGTCACTGTGCTGTAGTTGGCAATTTAGGGCTAATGATGCGGTTGTTAATGTTATTTTGTGACAATCTCTGGGCAGTTAATGTCAATAATTGACAAATGGGTGGACAGCTGACATTCATAGAGCTGTGCGTAAAATGAGAAGTAATTGTTAATGTAATTGAGGAAAATTACCTGCGAAGTTAATAGTATAAAGGCAGTGATAATTGGCAATGCCCATTGGCACTCTCAAGTTGTTCGCATGCCTCATGCGGAAAATTGAACACGATGTATTTGCTAAATAGAATCTTAGTAATTGATTGGTAGCCAACGACAACTAAATTCTATGTATTCGGCGCCAAACAAGCGGCGTGACACCTGTGCCTTGTCGAAATGCTCGGCTGAAATGACTTTGTGACGAAAAGCCACAGGCTTTGGCTATATCAAGCAGCGAATCAGCCTCCTGCAGCATCGCCTTTGATTTTTCAATTTGAATCAATCGCTGCCTCTGCATCAGTGTTGTATTCGTACTCTCTTTGTACAACCTGCTTAAATGGCGAGGACTTAGGTTTGCAATAGCAGCTAGTGTTTTTACCGAGGGTGCCCCTTCATCAAGCGCTCGCATCCTTTCATCAAGTTGTTTTATAAGCCCGCTTGATAATTTACCTGCCGTAGACATATCGGCAACGCTCAAGTGTGACAGTAGTGCTAGTGTCAGGTGGTCTATCGTTACCTGGTCGGTAGCGTCTAACCAGTCAAGCTCATAAGCCAGTGCACGCCCCACCGAGTGAAGCAATGTGTTTCGAGCATAAATTATGGGTGTAGGGGAGTGTACATGCTGCCAGTTCAGTTCAAATAGATCATTGTCTGTAAAGTAAACATGTAAGTTCTTTACGTAACCGTTGTGCTCCCAACGTGTATCCATACCCTGCGGCAGCAAACAAATGGCGTCAGCAAATCCCCAAGCTTTCTTTTCACACGACCAGGTACCGCTGCCACCACCAAGATACAGTGATAAGGTATGGTGGTTTGGTGATACATAGTTAACTGGTCCATCACTATTGCGTTCCCACAACACCATGCCTTTAATGCTGGAAACAACACCACTTTGCTTGACCGGTTTTGAAACCCTGCCCAGCGCACGCGCCACGGTTAGATCATTGAAGTCCGTGTTGCGGTATTTTGTACCATCGCGATTTCCATCGTTATCGTACGTATCAATGTGTCCTTTTCGTGTCATTTCTGGCGCTCCGCTGAAAAACATATGTTTCGCACTGGGTTAAGGTATCACCCAATGTCTATTCTATTACTATCTATCGTTGTTTTCGCCTGGGGATTCTCTTGGTATGCGATCGTACTACAGGTTGCAGAAGCATCTGCTTTGATTTCGTTAACCTACCGATTTATTCTGGCCGCCGTCATTATGTGCGTTGGTCTGATGCTAACTGGTAAATGGCGATTTATTCCATGGAAAGACCAGCCCTGGTTGCTGGCACTCGGCTTCTGTTTATTCTCGATGAATTTTCTAAGTTTTTACTTAGCTGCGTACTACTTAACCTCGGGGATCATGTCAGTGATATTTTCAACCGCGGCGATTTTCGGAGCGGTAAACGCGTGGTTGTATACTCGAGTGCGACTGGAGGCTCGCGTAATTTTTGCCGCCTGCTTAGGCTCCCTGGGCCTATATTTACTTCTGGGGCCAGAGTTAGAACAACCGGATAATAAGTCTACGGCGTGGTGGGCGATTGTCTTGCCTTTTATCGGTACCTACCTGTTCTCGTTAGGTAATTTGATTTCGGCAAAACTAACCAGGCAGTATTCCTTGCCAAACGTAATCGGTCAGGGAATGGTTTGGGGCGCGATAATTCTAGTGTTGTTTAGTTTGATCTTCAAACAAGATTGGGTGTTACCGCCGTCACCGTTGTTTTGGGTTGGTGTGGTTTACCTTGCATTGGTTTCATCATTATTGGCTTTCATTACCTACCTTGCGCTGGTAAATCGAGTTGGTCCGGCTCGCGCCAGCTATGCCACAGTGCTGTTTCCGATTGTCGCCATGTTGGTATCCACCGCCGCAGAAGGGTATACATGGACTTCGGCAGGCGTTATCGGTATGTCGATGGCATTGCTCGGCACGGTTATTATTTTCTATAAACCCACTATGGGCAGAGATTAACTGCTAACTGTAATCGTAGTTGTATAGATACTAGATTGTCGCTGTTCTATAGTTAGCATGTATTGAAGCAGGAATGTGCCTATGCGCGCCGTCGCACTTCTAATTATGACCATCACGGCCTTTGGCTGTTCTTATCAAGGCTCACAACTTTTTCGTCGCAGTACCTGCAATTCGGTTGTTGATGCGATTGAGCGAGCGCGTTGTCTTGAGCAGGCAAATCAGTCGGAAAACGCTTACAAGCAAGATGTGGAGCGGGCAACTAAGAAACAGTAGCTCAGCTTTGCTCTGAATCCTTAGCGTAAACTCCGCAACATGGCTTAGTAATTTTTGAAACGCGATTTTAGGGCTTAGCTGCTTCCGCTGAGCCAGTGTTGGAGCGTATGCTTAAAGGTAACGCTAATCGATATGGGACGCCAAAATGACATCCTTAAACAAGCCGGTATTATTTATCGCAACAGCCAACGATGTGGATGCACGTGAATTCTATGAGCAAAAATTGGGCTTGGAGTGTGTGTCTGACGACCCCTATGCGCTTGTATTTACCGTTGGTCATTCAACACTGCGCATTCAAAAGGTAGAGTCTGTTCCCCAGGTCAGGTACACGGTTCTGGGTTGGGAGGTGGCTGATATACGCGCATCAGTTCAGAAACTATCTGGTGCAGGTGTTGAGATCGAAAAGTTTTCGCACATGCCTCAAGATGAACTGGGCGTTTGGCGAGCGCCGAGTGGAGCATCCATTGCTTGGTTTAAGGACCCGGATGGGAATACATTGTCGCTCACCGAACCGGCGAAATAGGCAGCAGTCCGAAAACAATCCGGGGACAGTTTACTTAATTGCGGCCGACGGCCGCGCAATTAAGTAAACTGTCCCCGGATTGTCCGTCCACGGATTGAAGATTGGATATGGTTATGAGTGAGCATTGGGCGAAAAGCCTGCAACAGGCTTGGGGAATTGAGGCGCGGCTTACGAGGCTCGATGGCGAATACGATCTTAATTTCAAAGCTGAAAGTGCTGCCGGAGAGAAATGGTTGCTCAAAGTTATGCGACCGGGTTGTGAAGCGAACTTCGTTGATATGCAGTGCGTGGCGTTGGCACACATTAACCAAGCCCCGGAAGTGGTCCCGATACCAACGGTTATTGCCTCTAAAAATAATAACGCGTTTGAAGCATTAGTTGATGTGGATGGCGTTGAGCGGTTGGTTTGGGTGCTCTCTTTTATTGAAGGTGTTACCTATGCCCAATGTTCTCCAAAGTCTTTTGCGCTTATTAAAGATGTAGGCGAATCTATTGCTCACTTACATGGCGCACTGGATGGTTTTGAACACGACAATTTAAAACGTGATTTTAAATGGAACTTGTTACAAGCATCCTGGATAGATCGTCATCTTGATGTTGTTGTAACACCGGAGCGTCGCTCTTTGCTGCGCACCATTATGGCGGCTTTTCATACTCAAACCAGGGCTTTAAGCTCGCTCACGCCGGTTGCCATTCATAACGATATAAACGATTACAATTTACTCGTTACAGCGGGACTGTTCGAAAACCCCAGTGTCTCGGGTATCGTTGATTTAGGCGATATGTGTGCAGCTCCACGGGTGTGCGATTTGGCTATAGCTGGGGCTTATATCATGCTTGATCATCCGCAACCTGAGCTTGCATTGTGTGAATTAATTTCAGCCTACCATGCGATACAACCATTAACAGCCGATGAAGTTGATTTGATTTATCCACTGGTGCGAACGCGGCTTGCTGTTAGCGTAGTGAATTCGACGATAGAAGCGGCTGATAATCCGAACGACCCCTATATTGTGATATCGCAAGCACCCGCCTGGCGATTGCTAGAAAATGACGACCTTATCCATGCATTGGTAACGCCTCGCTTGCGAGTGGCTTGTGGCTTGTCGTTGTCGGGTAGGTCGGCAAAAGTTCGAGAATATTTAGAGAGCGGTGCTCGCGGTCAATGTGCACCGATTATAAAAGCACCGCTTGTTGATGCGCCTTGTCATTCACTGTCCGTGCAGGGTAGTAGCGTACCGCAAAATCCGTTTGATTTAGATAAAGCAGAAGCCAGCGTTATTGGGTGTGAGAAATTTACGGAGAATGATATTTGGCTAGGGTTTTACAATGAACCGCGATTGATTTATACCGATCTTGCGTTTCGAAAAGGGCGATACAAGGCAAGTAATCGTCGAACGGTGCACTTAGGGGTCGATGTGTTTGCACCCGCAACTACACCCATTCATGCACCGTTGGATTCAGTAGTTTGCGTGGTTAAAAATCGAACCACACACCTGGATTACGGCGGTATGGTTATCCTTCAACATGCAACGCCGAATGGGGAGCACTTTTATAGCTTGTATGGTCACCTTAATCCGGAAGTTTGTGATGCGTTGCAGTTGGGGCAGAAATTAAAGGCGGGTGACGTATTCGCACAGCTCGGTTCATCGGAACAAAACGGCGGGTGGGCACCGCACCTGCATTTACAGTTAGCCATGGGTATCGACGGCTTAGAATCTGATTGGCCCGGGGTTGCCGACCCTGATGAACGCGCATTTTGGAATGCGATGTGTCCAAATCCTGCTGCTTTATTAAACCTTAATGGTGACAAAGTTTGTTTTCAAAGCATTGATGAAGATCAGGTGCAACAAGCGCGCGATGAGGATTTTGCTCAGAATTTAAAGCTCAGTTATAAACAGCCTGTCATGTTTTTGCGTGGCTGGAAGCATCATCTGTTCGACCAATGGGGCAGGCCATATTTGGATGTATATAACAATGTTCCGCATGTAGGCCACGCACACCCGAGAATTCAAGCTGTTGTCAGTGAGCAACTCAAACGACTAAACACCAACACGCGTTACTTGAATCCTGCACAGTCCGCTTTTGCTAAAGCGTTAAAACGAAAATTACCAGAGCAGTTGAGCATTTGTTACTTTGTTAATTCAGGCTCGGAAGCGAATGAACTAGCATTGCGGCTTTCGCGAGCACACACAAAGGGCGTTGATATGATCACGCCTGATCATGGTTATCATGGCAATACAACAGGTGCTGTTGATATCTCTGCTTATAAATTCAATGCACCTGGTGGTGTAGGTCAACCGGATTGGGTAAGTCTTGTCGATATTCCAGATTCATATGCAGGAAAGTATCGAGCGTCGGATGACGCTTGTGCGGAACTATACGCTAATCAAGTTGATGCAGCGATAACGAAGATTGAAAAATCAGGTAGACGATTAGCAGGCTTTATAGCCGAGACTTTTCCCAGTGTGGGTGGTCAAATTATTCCACCTTCAGGTTACTTGCAAAGGGTTTATGAAAAAGTTAGAGCTGCAGGAGGTGTTTGCATAGCAGACGAAGTGCAAACCGGCTTAGGTAGATTAGGTGAATATTATTTTGCGTTCGAACAACAAAGAGTTGTGCCCGATATTGTTGTACTTGGAAAACCTATAGGTAATGGTCACCCAATAGGTGTGGTGATAACGACGCAAGCCATAGCCAATGACTTTGCGCAAGGCCCCGAATATTTTTCTACCTTTGGCGGTTCAACGCTATCGTGTGTGATTGGAAAAACCGTTCTCGATATTGTGGAAGAGGAAAACCTTCAAACTAATGCGTCGCGGCGCGGCAAACAGGCAATTGATGGTCTAAAAGCTTTGCAAGAAAAACATGCGCTCATTGGCGATGTTAGAGGAATAGGGCTCTTTATTGGCTTGGCGTTAGTGTCTGATCGTGATGCAAGAATTCCTGCTACGGACGTTGCCAAGTATGTTGTCAATCGATTAAGAGACAACAGAATTCTTGCAGGATTAGAAGGGCCAGATAACAACATCTTAAAAATCAGACCACCGTTGAGCATCAATGGTGAGGATATCGAGCAGTTGGTTGAAACCCTTGATCAGGTTCTAAGCGAAACCGCAGTCGCCTCCGACCAATAACCCCATTATTAGCTCTCCCTTACAGGGCTATAAATACTTTTACGCTCGTAACCGACCAATGCGGTTGCTTGTGTGATGCGTAGCCCTGGAAAAATGTAAATCAGCACACAATTACTCGTGTTTTCATCGACTACGTCACATTTAAAAGTCCAGATTCGTCAAATTTCGCCGAAAACTGTGACACGGGAATGGATCCCTACTAGGTCTATGAAAATAAGAGCAAGTAGTGGTTAAACGTTTTAGAAAACAGGCATCTATACCTCAAGTGGTTCGAATTGAACCGCTTGAGCCCAGAGTGCTGTACTCAGCGGAGTCAGCGCCGTTATTAGCACTTCTTGATCCTGAACAAAATACATCAGCTATTGATCGTAGCTCGAACGATTCTGTCTTTGACCGGCTCGGTGGGGACTATGCGATCACCTACCTCAGCGATCAAGCTTCAACAACAAGCTTATTCGTTACAGAAGTGGTGCTTGTTGACAATTCTCACGATGATATCAACGAGCTGTTGAACCTGCTCCAATCGCAGCAAGCGATCAATGAACAAACTGCCATAGTAACGCTGGACGGGAATGTGAATGCCATGGCGTCCATAACCGATATTCTCTCCCGCTTCGATAATCTGGACGCTATCCATATTGTGTCACATGCCAGTGACGGTACTTTGCTTATAGGGCAAGAGGAGATCACGCAATCAACCCTCGTGCAAAGTGCTCCTTTGTTAAAGCAATGGGGTGACGCGTTATCCAAGGGCGGAGACATACTTCTTTATGGCTGCAACCTATCTGCAACCGATGATGGACACGCATTTGTTCGCACCTTGGCCAATCTTTCAGGCGCTGATGTAGCCAGTAGTAGTGACGTGACGGGCCACGCCTTGCAAAGCGGTGATTGGGATCTGGAGATTATTGAAGGACATGTAGAAACTGATATTGCTTTTGGTTCTCCGTTACAGAGTGAGTGGCAAGGAAGTCTGGATATTGTCACAGGGCTTGTTCATCACTACCGATTTGATGGCAATGGTAATGATTCTGTTGGTGCTGCTGATGCGGTGATGAGGAATGATGTTAGTTATGTCGTTGGCGAAAAAGGCTATGGCGCAGAGTTTGAACCGGATACTTCAGGAACGTTGGCGATGGCTGAAGTACCTGCCGAGCGAATTACCGATTTCGGCACAGGTAATTTTAGTGTATCGCTGTGGGCGAAAACCATTGACGGGGATAGTTACAATGCATTAGTAACGAACTCGGATAGTGGGTCTTCTGGTTTTCAGCTTAGCATGTCTGATGGTTTGGTTAAATTTGAAATATTTGATGGAACCACATCAAGCAGCGTCACTAGCACTGAATATGTAGATTGGGATATATGGGTGCAGATTGTTGCTCAAAGAGTGGGTGACAGTCTAACTCTGACATTACTTGATGCAAGTGGTTTTGAATTTGATTCCGTGAGTGGAGGATTTAATGCTTCAACTATTAACGTTAATTCCACTCAATCATTGAAGTTTGCTGCAGCTGGTTTGTCAAAATGGGATTATGATGGTGCACTTGATGACATTCGATTGTATTCAAGAGAACTCACCGCGACGGATATACTCGAGCTGAATACTGTCGCCATAGGGCCTTATGACCCGGTGCTGATTGTTAATACAGGTGTGGTCGTAGAAGAACAGAACAGTGCACCCGTGACATCGGCAATGCTAGAAGCCATTGACGCTGACAACTTTCCCGGTCAAATTCTCTATAGCATTATATCGATGAACACAGATGTTCGATTCACGTTGGATGGCGGTGCTTTAAACTTCGGAAATACTTTTACGCAAGATGATATTGATCAGGGCAGAGTAGGCGTAACGGCTAATCTGGGCCCGCAAAATCCTCCGGTATCTAGCTTAGATATCAGTATGTCTGTAGCTGTAAATGATATTGATACGCAAGTGTTCACGAACACTGCCATAGTTAATGTCACTGTCGTTTTTCCTGGCGTGAACAGTGCGCCCATCGCTGGCAACGCTTCCATTGATGTTAGTGAGAATGCTCCATCGCCAGCAGGTGAAACCATTGCGAACATTGTGGGCCCCGTGGTTATGGATACTGTGGGTGATTATTTGCTGGGTATTTTAGTAAACGCTGTGCCCGACATTCCGGCACAAGGTATTTGGCAATATTCAACAGACGGTCTTAATTGGTATTCCATGGGATTGGCGACCAACACCAACGCGCTTGCGTTGTCGAGCACAAGTCATATACGATTTCTTCCTGCTCCAAATTACATTGGGCCTGCACCGGCTTTAAATTATCACGCGCTGGACAGCAGTTATGAAGGTGTTGGCTATCCTGATCATTTTACCGAAGGTGAAAACAGAGTTGGGGCAAAGGCTAATCCAAACGGTGGTTCAACGGCGATAAGCGCATCGGCTGCGAAAATAGATGCAAACGTGTTGGCTGTAAATGATCCACCAGTATTTACGCAAATTAATCTACCCGCGACAATCAGTGAAACAAAAAACACAGGTGAAATCATTGGTTCGGTTGTAGTGAGCGATGAAGAAAATCATCCTATAACCCTAACGCTTGGTGGGACAGATGCAAGCTACTTTACAATCAATACTGCTAACGAGCTGATATTAACATCGCCATTGGATCATGCATCTCAATCGGTGTTGGATATCATTATTTTTGCTGACGATTCGGCCGGCGCTAGAAATTCTATTCCTCATCAGTTTCTGGTCGATAATGTCAATGAAGCACCAAGTGTTGTTAATACAGAGTTAGTTCCTGTTGCCGAGGATACGCTGAACCCTGCTGGTACCACCGTTGCAACGTTGCTACAAGGCTCGTTCAGTGATCCAGATCTTGGTGATAGTTTGTCGGGTATTGCCGTGACGGGTAACACGTTGTTTCCAGCAGGGGACTGGCAATACTCAACAGATGGGATTACTTGGCAAGATATTGGTGGTGTATCCATAAATTCTGCGGTGGTTCTAGCGGATAATCATTTGTTACGTTATCTTCCCAGTCTCAATTACAATGGCACTCCACCGCCTCTTGAAATTAAAGCGCTTGATCAAAGTTATACCGGCGCCTTTTCCACAAACGGATCACC
Organism: uncultured Granulosicoccaceae bacterium; assembly: GCA_938035945.1. GTDB lineage: Bacteria > Pseudomonadota > Gammaproteobacteria > Granulosicoccales > Granulosicoccaceae > Granulosicoccus. The sequence goes on along the minus strand of CALHOU010000109.1, from coordinate 10,019 downwards.
CGTAACGATAGACGCTAATGGTAGTGGTCAATACGCTAATATTAGCCAATCGACAGCACTGGTGAGCACGGTGGTTACACCAGTCAATGACCCACCGACATTACCCAACGCCAAATTAGCCAGCATAGCTGAGGATACTGTGCATCCAGCTGGTGCTAATTTTCAGTCTCTGTTTGCACCGGGTTTTCAAGATGTTGATCCCGCGGACAACTTGCTTGGTGTGGTAGTTATTGGTGATCAGTCTACGCCTGCTGAGGGTCATTGGGAGTACACTACGAGCGGCTCAATTTGGGTTAATGTTGGCGTGGTATCGCCAACACAAGGACTACTACTCACTGATTCGGCATCGATACGTTTTGTACCAGGCACTAATTTCAATGGTGTGCCGGGGCCGCTCGAACTACTGGCTATCGATAGTACGTACACTGGCATTTTTTCTGATTTAGCGATTCGAGAGGAAGTCGATACGACTACACTTCCAGCCGACAGCGCGATTGGAAAGGTCAGCGCGTTTTTAAACACACAAGTGACACCAGTTAATGATGCGCCATTAGCTGTTGATGATAGTTATATAGCGACCAGAGGCGTCACATTATCAGGCAATGTGCTTGACAATGACATCGATGTTGATTCTTCAATTTTGTCCACCACGAGAGTACAAGATGCTTCGAATGGAACATTGACTTTAAATAGTGATGGCTCCTTCGTATACGATTTTGGCGGGGGCGTTGTTAATACAGATCAATTTAGTTATCAAGTTTCAGATGGCAGTTTTTTCTCTATTGCGACTGTTAATATCAGTATTAGTCAGGAAAACGCTCCGCCTGAGTTCCAGGGGGTTAACGTGTTATCTGCCATCAGTGAGCAGGATGGATTCACAATAGCTGGTACGATTGGCGCTGTAGATCCGGACGGCGATACGGTGACGTTCAGTTTGACCGGCGCGGATGCTGGCCTGTTTTCGATTAATACCAACAATCAATTAATTGTTCCAACCAGCGTGGATCATGAACTTCACCCATCGCTGGATATCATCTTAGTAGCTTCAGACAGTAATGGTGGTGTATCCACATCACCACACACGATTACGGTTGACGATGTGAATGAAGCACCGAGCATATCTTCGGCAAGCCTTGCAGGAATTGTAGAAGACTCAGTTAACCCGCCTGGCGCTTCAGTCTCAGACTTATTCTTAACAACTTTTACTGACCCAGACGTTAATGCAATCTTTAGCGGTATTGCTGTAACGGGTAACACTGTGAATTCGGCGGGTGCGTGGCAATATTCTACCGATGGCGTAAGTTGGCAGGCAATCGGTGGTGTTTCACTGAACGCATCTGTTGTGCTGGCGGAAAGTCATTTAATTCGCTACTTGCCCAGTACAAACTTCAGCGGTACGCCACCGCCACTAGAGATCAAAGCGCTCGATCAGGATTACACGGGTGGATTCTCAACGAATACGGCCGTTGTCACTACCGATGGAAACGGAAGTGGCGCCTTTACTTATATCAGTGAAGCTTCTGTTTCTCTGAACACGGTGGTAAGCCCTGTTAATGACAGACCTGACTTGGACCAAGTGCTGCTGCACAACGGTACTGAAGATGAGTTTAATCCCCCTGGGTTAACATTCTTCGATGCTTTTGCTGAAAGTTTTGTCGATAATGATGCCGACAATACATTTGCTGGTGTGGTTATTGTTGATAATCCGTCCACCGTCGATCAAGGGCAGTATGAATACTCGCTTAATGGATCCGATTGGATGAGCGTTGGTAATGTGAGTGTTGCCAATGCTTTGGTACTCGAAAGTAGCGTGCAAGTTCGGTTTGTACCTGCTGCAAATTTCAATGGTACAAGCGGTGTGCTCGAATTCTATGCCTTAGACAGTACCTGGGTCGGTGGTTATACAGATAACCTGGTTCGTCAAGAAATTGATGTATCAGCCATTGCATCAGACAGTGCGCTGAGCAATACAACGGCATCACTTTTTGTAGCCGTTGCACCTGTGCAAGACCCACCGGTTGCCGTAGCAGACAGTTTTAACGCGACCGAAGGTGTCGTTATGTTTGGCAACGTGACTACTAACGATAACGACGCAGACAATGAAACACTGAGCGTTGCGCTTGTTGATGATGTTCTGGAAGGTGCCTTAACATTAAATACTGATGGTAGTTTTAGCTACACATATGCAGCAGGCAATAGTACAAGCGATCGTTTCACCTATACTTTGTCGGATGGAATTTCTACATCGGCAATCACGACGGTAGATATTACGATAACTCCGGTAAACGATCCGCCTCAATTATCAGTTGTTGCAATGTCAGCGATTCCTGAAAATGCCGAGCCGGGTACCGTTGTGGGTACCATCGTCTTTAGTGACCCTGACAATGATCTAGTTACGATAACAATCGATAGTCCAGCGAACTCGGTATTTGGTATCAATGATAATGAGCTTGTTCTACAGACAGCGTTAGACGCTGAAAACACCTCTCTTGTTCAAGCGGTTGTGCGAGCCACAGATGAACATGGGCTCAGTACACTGTATCCGGTAAGTTTTCCTGTTACAAACGTGAATGAGGCGCCTACCATCGCATCGGCAAGTTTGGCAGGCGTATCCGAAGATACCTTAAACCCACCTGGTGCCAGTTTAACGAATTTATATTTGAGTACGTTCTCGGACCCTGACCCCAATGCGGTATTCACAGGAGTTGCCATTACCAGTAATACCATTTCAGGTAATGGCGCGTGGCAATATTCAACTAATGGAACCACTTGGGAGCCGATCGGAACAGTTTCATCCGCTAATGCGTTGGTATTGGCGACGACTGATCTAGTCCGTTTTGTACCCTCGGTTGATTACCATGGAACACCTTTTCCACTGTTATTGCGTGGATTGGACGATGGTTATGCAGGCACTTTTTCCTCCCCAGGCGCACCTGTTTATATTTCAGCAAATGGTGTCGGTCAGTTTGGCTATATCAGCGAAGCGGATGTGCAACTTCAAACGGCAGTAACCCCGGTAGACGATAGACCAACGATTCCCAATGCCTCACTGCCCGCAATCGCAGAAGATGAATTTGGTAACGGCGGACAGCTTATTAATGACATCTACCTAACAGGCTTTGTGGATGCAGACGTTACTGACCTATTAGCGGGGATTGCCATCGTTGGTGATGCATCCGAGGCCACCCAAGGCGGTTGGGAATACTCATTAGATCAAACAACTTGGCTTGCTGTAGGTCAGGTATCGCAAGCACAAGCGTTGATGCTTGCGAACAGTGCGTATTTGCGATTTGTACCGGCGGCAGACTTTAATGGTGTGCCAGGCGCACTTTCATTGCATGCCATAGATGATAGTGTTAATAATTCGTTTACCAATGCGACGTCACGAGTTGAATTTGATATGACGTCGGCTGCGCTTAATGATGCATTCAGTTTTGAAGCTACAACGCTAGACATAACCGTTAATGCCGTAAATGATCCGCCTGTGGGAATATTGGATTCGTACGCACTGAATGAAAATTCGTTTGTTTCGGGAAATGTTCTCACAAATGATGTGGACACCGAGAATGATGCGTTAACGGCCACGCTTGTTACGTTACCATCACATGGCAGTATCGTTTTAGATATTGATGGAGGTTTTACTTATAACCACAATGGTAGCGAGAATGTTCTCGATTTCTTCGAGTATGTTGTATCGGATGGTTTGCAAAATTCTAATATTGTTAATGTTGAATTGAATATTAATCCGGTTAACGATGCGCCGTATGCATTACTACAATCCAGCCCCCTCACCGTAAGTGAAGATGCCTTGAACAGCACAGTCGTAGGAACGGTGCAGGCAGCAGACACCGACAGTGCGGAGCTGACTTACAGTTTAGTGAACGATGCGGGCGGTAGATTCTCAGTTGATTCTGGCACTGGCGTTGTCAGTGTGGCAGACGCAACGCTTCTCGATTTCGAATCAGAATCGGTTCACACTATTACAGTGCGGGTCACCGATGATGCTTCTTCGTCTCTAGATGCCGCTATGGATGTAACGGTAACCGACGTTAATGATGCACCATACGCGCTTGAGGCAAGTGGGCCATTGTTGGTTACTGAGAATGAAAGCGACATTACGATCGCAAGCTTTAATGGATATGATGTTGACGATTCAACTCTGACTTATTCAGTGATTGGCGAGGAGAATCGCTTTCAATTCGACGGCAACAATTTGATGCTGGTACCAGGGCTTGCGTTAGATTATGAGACCGAAATTAATTCAACGATTACCGTACAAGTCGCTGATGCTGGTGGATTAACTTTCTCCAAAGCATTCGCTATTACGCTTGTCGATGTAAATGAATCTCCGCAGATTACAGCCACTGCGTTGATGGCTATTAACGAGGATGATGTCAATCCGGCGGGTGTGCTGATTTCAGCACTTTATGCCAATAATTACGCCGACGTGGATCGAGCCGATTCTCTCCATGGCATTGTTATTGTGGGTAACTCAAGCGTGGGTGAGGGTGCTTGGCAATATAGGGTAACAGGTGGCAGCTGGAGTGATATAGGGTTGGTTTCTGCGAGTAATGCGTTGCTGTTATCGGCACAGAGCGAATTGCGTTTTGTGCCAGCGCCTGACTTCCATGGGGTGCCTACTAATTTAACTGTTTTTGCAATAGACAGTAATTATGCAGGAACCCTAACTACGGCGGATTCGCCAGTGTATTTGACCGATATTGCAGCACAAGCACAGGCGTCGGTTAGCGCAGCGCCCGCTGATATAAGTATTGTGGTAAATCCTATCAACGATGCCCCACAATTGGAGTTGAATTCGTTAGTGACGACACTTGCAGAAACGGTCGACACCAGTGCTGCGATTAACTTGGCTAGCATTGTGGTTCTCGATGTCGATGGCGGAGCCAATGAAATTGCGTTAACTGGTCAAAACGCTGGTCTGTTCCAGATTTCATCCACCGGTGACATGTTGCAATTGCAACCAGGCGTGGTTCTTAATAGCGAAACAATCAGCCAATTAGAAGTCCGTATTGCAGTATCTGACCCAAACCTCACAAATGGTGTGGTCGCAGAGCAAACCTATACCTTGGCGATTGTTGGTGTGAACGAGGCACCGCTGCTTCTTGCAATTGAAACCGATAATCTACTTTATCCAGAGAACAGTAACGCAATACCGATTACTGAAACTATTGTGGTAACCGAACCTGATGCAGCTAAGCTTAATGCCGCTCAAATCAGATTCTCGTCAGGCTTCGAGCCTGATCAAGATCGACTGCTTTATTCTGGATTAAACGGCATCATCGGCGAATTTGATCGAGCCACTGGGGTTCTGATGTTATCGGGAACAGCCTCAGCATTGGAATATCAAGATGCTATACGTTCAATAGCGTATTTGAACTTAAGCGATAGGCCAACACTCGATGTCCGGAATGTGGACATTGTGGTTAGTGATGTTGATCTTCAATCGAACGTATTAACTCGCTCAATCATTGTTGAGTCAATCAATGACGAACAACAGGTAATGGTCAATACGGGTACTTCATTGGAAATGAACGCTATTGTGCAACTCACGACCAACATGCTCAGTGTCCAGGATCTCGATAATGTACCAAGTGAAATCGTGTATTCGAAATCTGCAACCTGGACGGAAATGGAATTATTGGTTGCTGGTGTAGCCTCTGATACGTTTACACAAGAAGATTTGGCTGCAGGGGTGGTTGAACTGCAATCCAGCGGTGTAACGCCTGGCGTTCAAAGCTTAGCTCTGGTGGTGGACGACGGCTCAGGCGAAGTATCTGCGATTAATTTTGAGGCTATGGTTAATGTGATTCCTGCACCCGAAATAGCAGCCGCCACACCTGAACCGATTACCACTATAACCGAGACCATGCTGAGTGAAGTGCCACCGGTGCCGATTGCGAAATTGGTCTCCAAGCAACCTGCTGAAAACGAACAATTGGAAGAGAATACTCAAATTTTGGGGGACATCAGCCCTGAAACTGGCTCCGAGTTGCTGGCCATGGCTGACAGTGAAACAAACAAATCAACTTCTTCAACGTCAGAAACAAGAGTTGCCCTGGCATCCATATCGATTCCAGTTTTTCCCGTCAGTTTGGCTACCATGAATTTTGTAGAAATCGTCAATGAGACAAGCGCACCTGAGAAAGTAATCAAAAACAAAGCACCGATGTCGAAGCTAGAAGTTGCCAAAATGCAAATGGCATCGTTGCTTTCCCTTGAGCCTATTACCATTGACAGTATTGGGGTTTACGAAAACCTCGAGAGTAATTCTGGATTTCTTGGAAGTATTGACAAAATGCAAAAGGAATTGGCGAAGTCTTCTCAGACACTAGAGAACAGCGCGACAGTCAGAGACACTATTGTCGGCTTTTCATTGAGTGTGACGGCAGGATTTCTAGTTTGGATGCTCCGTGGTGGGGCCTTACTTGCGAGTATGTTCTCTATATCACCGCTATGGAAACAGTTAGATCCTTTGCCGATCGTTAATGCAAACAATGGAATTGATAGTGTAAAAAAGGATGAAGATAAGGTGGAGGATTTGTTTTCTAATCGATAAACATGTCAATTATGTAAGCTGTGATAGCAGCACGCAAGCTTAGTAGGCATACAAGATAGTATGGCTGTCAATACTATGATGAATAAAGGGATACATGGATATGATGCGAGCAAAATCATTTATTCGATCAAATAGAGGATTAATACTTTTTATTATCTTGCTAGGTTGTTTTCGCGGAGCTGTTGCCGATTGGCATCCAGTGCCGACAGGCTCCATGAAACCCACCATACTAGAAGGTGATGTGGTTTGGCATAACAAGCTTGCTTATGATTTTAAATTTCCTTTCACCAACCTTACATTAGCTAAGATTGCCGATCCAATGCGCGGCGATATCGTCGTTCTAAATTCAGCCCGCGCTGATAAAAAACTCATTAAACGGCTTATTGGCGTTCCTGGTGATCAGATCACTATCATCAATAACCAGCTGATGGTTAATGGTGTGTTAGCGCAATACCAAAAACTCACACCTGAAGAAATCAAGCAGATTCGTCCCATAGATAGAGAAAGCGGTCAGTATTTCAAAGAAGTGCTACCTGGTATCGAGACTCATGCTGTGCACTTTAGAAATATCGGTCCTAACAATCATTATTCGATTGTTCCTGAAGGCCACTACTTTCTTATGGGCGATAGCCGCGACAACAGTGCTGATTCACGATACTACGGCTCATTTCCACGGGAGGAAATTAGAGGGCGAGCTACGCACGTGCTGTTGTCTTTAAACACGCTCGATTCTTACAAACCTCGGCTAGAGCGTTTTTTCTCGCCCATGCACTAAGCGCTCATATTCAAGCGCTCAAACCGGCTCAATTTAACCGTATTGACTCAACATCCTTGCGCACTGCGTCACGAAAAAACTGTGCGTAAATCGATGAATTCTTGTGCTAAACATACACTTTTGCGCTGATTTGACGTTATCTATAGTGTACACAGAGATTCCTTGCTCTCGTGTGGCTATCCGTGATCACCCGTGGGGTGACACATTGACGAATGAGTATATGAATACTTCTCCGATTTTCAGAAGCGTCGCACTGGTTGTTGATGACGATCAAAGCACTTGCGATGTCGTGGCAGCTGTTCTTGAACAAGAAGGCTTTACAGTTGTTACTGCTAACAGCGGTGAAGAAGCGTTGGAGCATTTTGGATCCCATGTGTTCGACATCGTATTTACCGATGTATGCATGGACGGTATCAGCGGATTAGAACTTCTGAACCGGATATCCAATATGGATAGCACAGTAAAAACTGTGATCATGACGGCACACGGTGGCTTTGATACTGTACTTCAGGCCTTAAAGGGCGGTGCATACGATTACATCGAGAAGCCAATACTAAATCATGCAAGACTAGCTGCGACCGCACGCAAAGCGCATGCGCATGCATTGCTCGAACGCGATAATGTAGAGCTAATTGTAAAGTTAAAAGCCAGCCACAGTAAGCTTGCCGACGCGAATGCACAATTACTTGAGTTGAATCAAAAGCTTGAGAGCATGGCCATTACTGATCCACTAACTGGGTTAAAAAATCGACGCTACATAGATGACATATTACGTCAGGAAGTCGCTCTGTATAAACGCTATGGAAACCCATTTTCCATATTGTTGATTGATGTGGACAATTTTAAAACGGTTAACGATAACTACGGCCATGCGAATGGCGATGAAATATTAAAATTTCTAAGCGACGTACTATTAGAAAATTCACGTGAATCTGATACGGTTGGTCGATACGGTGGAGAAGAGTTCTTTTTGTTGCTACACGGTACAGCCCGTGCAGGCGCTGAGATTGTAGCTAACCGAATCCTTGAGCAAGTTAAACGTCCAATGGAAATTGAGGGTGAATCTGTTTCTGTGACAGTGAGTATTGGAATAGCACACCTAGACGCTGCGGAAGACCTCGATGATCCCAACGAGTTGGTAAAACGCAGTGACGAAGCCTTGTATAAGGCTAAGAATAATGGTCGTAACCGCATAGAGGTCTATCAAGCGGCAGCCAACGACGACGAAAACGACGAGCTACAAGCAGCAGGGTAGTCTTTAGCTGTAAAAGTGTCTTTAGCTGTAAAAGCCCAAACTTGATATTTCGGACAGTGTCAGATTTAGTCGAACCTTGGTGTGAAGTACGTTATTCTAAAAATGAGATATATTGCAAGTCGTATGTGGTGAACATTTCGCTAGTCATCTGTTCACTTTACAGCATTAGGCGAGGGCGCTGGACACAAAAAACCCCGCAAAAGCGGGGTTCTCTGTTTTCGGTTATGAGCCAAAAAGTGAACAGAATTCTAGGAAAGTGTTCACCGTGCCCTTAAGCAACGCTCAGGCTCGGCCGCATACAAGGAAGAATTTAAGGAGAATAGTAATGCGGAAATTTCGTCCGTTTATTGGTTTAATTGCTGTGTTCCTTATGCTATCGGCATGTGGCGATGTTCCAGAAGAATTTACATTGCAAGAATTTCAACACTTAATAGGAACTCGCTACGCCGAAGATTCGTTAGATTGTGGGACATCCGATACCACTAATGGATATTCAGAGCAATCCAATCCTGAAGTCGTCACGTGTCTTCATAATGCACTTGCAAATGGACAATTTGCCCATGGATTTTTTGTATCTGAGTCTACCTATAGCCGGACTAGTCAACATTGGACTGGTTACTCATTATCGAGCAGCGAGGTGGAAAGGGTATCGTTATCGAGATTTCTAGATACTCCTGAAGATACTAAAGAGTTCATTAATACAAACCGATGCAATAATCCAGAGATAACAGCTTCTCCATCAAGTAGTCTTCATATATTCGATTGTTACTTTTTCGCCCCAAACGCTTAGGTGGAGTGAACAGACTCCTAGTAAAGTGTTCACCTCACTAGCGGTCAGTCAGATAACACGCGTACTATTCAAATAATATTTGTTATCCAGTATTTACATGAAAACATCGATAGACGATTTCAAACTCAGTGATGAAGTGACTCATGTGGAGTTGGCAGCGGTTAGTTACGATCAATGGATTCTTACAGTCGCAGTACGAAAATACGGCAGTGAAGAAACAGTAATAGGAATGTCGCATGTTGCATTCGAAGAGGTAGAAGGGTTTCGTGTTCTAAATGAGAGTGCGATGTTGATGTTCCCTTGGACTAAGTTGGACAGCGGTAGATCATTTGTGCACAGAGTACCGGACGGAGGTTGGTATTCTAGTGAGGTAAGTGCTGGGAACATGCATTTGCCAGAATCGGTAAGTGAGTATGTGATAGTTACTAATGATGAATGCGTGTCGGTGATCGCATATAAGAATCCAAAGCATCTGCATAGCTAGTCAAGCTCAGCAGGCATAAGGTATGCGTTCTCGAAGCTAAGAAATGAACAGATCACTGCAAACGGTTCATCTCTAAAGCGGACCTACCTTGAAGGGCTATAATTTGAAAAAACGGCCCACTATAGCGGCCATATCTCA
>CALHOU010000108.1 GCA_938035945.1 uncultured Granulosicoccaceae bacterium | reverse complement strand
CCTATGGAAATTAACTCGACCCGGAGGCAAGAACCATGCGTACCAAATTCAGCAAGATTGCATTCACATTTACAGCGACTACTGTTGCGATTTTTGCTTCAGCCAACGCTTCGGCAAAGCTGGACAAGCTTGGAGACCCTGAAGGGCAAGTGAACATAGTCGCCTGGCCTGGCTACATTGAGCGTGGGGAAACTGATCCAAACTTTGATTGGGTAACAAAGTTCGAAGAGACGTCAGGTTGCAAAGTACAAGTCAAAACTGCAAATACTTCTGATGAAATGGTTGCATTGATGAATGAGGGTGGTTTTGATCTGGTGACGGCATCTGGCGACGCTTCTTTAAGATTGATTGCCGGTAAGCGTGTACAAGAAATCAACACAGATTTAATTCCAAGTTGGAAGCACATCGATGCTCGATTGGAGTCTGCACCTTGGCACACGGTTGATGGTGCGCACTATGGCACACCTTATATGTGGGGCCCCAACGTTCTTATGTACAACACGGAAGTGTTTAAAGAAGCTCCAACAAGTTGGAATGTTGTTTTTGAAGAAATGACTTTGCCTGATGGCAAGTCGAACTCTGGGCGCGTACAAGCCTACGATGGCCCTATTCATGTGGCCGATGCTGCTAACTTTTTAATGACCCATCAGCCCGAACTTGGCATCACTAGTCCCTATGAGTTGAATAAAGATCAGTATGCTGCCGCACTCGATTTACTGCGAGGCCAGCGCAAAATCGTATCGCGCTATTGGCATGATGCGTTTATTCAAATGGACGATTTTACTAACGAGGGCGTAGTGGCCTCAGGTTCATGGCCGTTTCAAGTCAATATTCTTCAAAGTAAAGGTGCACCTGTTGCATCAACCATTCCTGATGAAGGTGCAACGGGTTGGGCTGATACCACCATGATGCACACTGATGCCGAAAATCCTAACTGTGCCTACATGTGGATGGAGCACACGCTTTCTTCAAATCTAATGAGTGACTTGTCAGTGTGGTTTGGAGCGAACCCTGCCGTGCTTGCCGCTTGTACTGATGGGCGTGGAATGCAAACGGCAGAAGGTTGTACCAAGAACGGATTGGATGATTTTGAAAAAATTAATTTCTGGACTACACCTGTATCAAAGTGCGCAAGTCAAAACAATGAGTGCGTTCCCTATTATCGATGGGTAAGTGATTATATCGGTGTTATTGGCGGTCGATAATCAGAGCTGATAAATGCGCTCTTCTCACCTGGTGGTGGTTAATGATATCAAGAACTGATTAGAAAAATGACTTCAGCTGTTGAGCTCCACCAGGTGTCGCGCTACTTCGGCGCAGTTCGCGCGGTCGATAGTGTCGATCTTGCCATCGAGGAGGGTGAATTCTTCGCTCTGCTCGGTCCTTCTGGTTCGGGTAAAACCACTTGTTTGCGGTTGGTTGCAGGTTTTGATTCGCCCTCACAAGGTGAGATCAAGATTTTTGATAAGCCAGTGCACAATGTTCCTCCCTATCGTCGCAACGTTAATACGGTGTTTCAGGACTACGCACTGTTTCCCCATTTATCGGTTGGTGATAATGTTGCCTATGCTTTGAAGATTCGCAAAGTAGATAAGGCAACGCGACAGAAAAAAGCCGAAGAAGCACTAGAGATGGTACAACTTGGTGGTCTTGCTAACCGTCGACCAGCCCAGCTATCGGGTGGTCAACGACAGCGAGTTGCACTTGCACGTGCGCTAGTAGGTCAGCCAAAGGTATTATTGCTGGATGAACCGCTTGGTGCTTTGGATTTAAAGTTACGCGAGGAAATGCAGGAAGAATTAAAGACGCTGCAACGCTCACTTGGCATCACGTTCATTTTTGTTACCCATGATCAAACAGAAGCTCTGTCTATGGCGGACCGGCTGGCGATCTTTAACAACGGGCGAATACAGCAGGTTGGCACGCCGGAGAATATCTATCATCGTCCGCAGGATGAATTTGTAGCGCGGTTTGTTGGTTCCTCTAATGTGCTCGCGTCTAGTGAGCTTGCGCAGCTAGGAATACAGGCAGAGTCGGCTAGTTTGCGTCCCGAGGCAGTTCAGCTAGTAACTAACGGTGGGTACTTTGCGAAAGTGCTGGCAAAGAGCTTTTTAGGATCGGCGATTCGACTACAGCTTGCTTTGTTTCCTGGTGGCGATTCGCAGCTGCAATCCACTCCTACGAACATGTCTTCAAAGATCTCACCTATACAATTATCGGCTCTTGTTGATCATTCCCGAGCAGAACTTAACGTTGGTGATACCGTTCGTGTTCATTGGCCGGAGGGTTCGCTGCACATAATGCGTGTGAGTTCTTCAATAAGTACGGGTGAATTGTAGTCGTGCAGGGTTCCATGGAGTACAAGAATAACCCAATACATGCACCGGGGCTTATAGGTCGGCTCGCTGATCTATTCTGGCGTCGTAAGTGGTTGCTCTTGTTGTTGATGCTATTGCCGCCATTGCTTTGGTTGGGTGTCATCTACATTGGCTCGTTGCTGGCTTTGCTAGTACAAAGTTTCTTTTCTATAGATGAATTTTCTGGGCTCATAAACTACGAGCTCACTTTAAAAACCTATAAAGAGCTTTTAGTACCTGCAAATCTCGACATTATCATCAGAACTGTATCGATGGCAGCAGCGGTGTCGTTAGCAGCCGCTATTGTTGCATTCCCAATTGCTTATTATGCGGCGCGGTACGCAAGAGGCAAATGGAAGGCCTTGTTTTATTTAGGCGTTATGCTGCCGCTGTGGTCGAGCTATCTTGTAAAAGTTTATGCATGGAAGTTGATATTGGCAAAGGAAGGTATTCTTAATTGGTTGATAGTAAAGCTGCATTTATCGTGGCTGCTAGATGCGTTGCTCGCAACGCCGGTTATTGGTGGCAACTCACTTTCTGTAAGTTACATTGGTACCTTCTTGGTTTTTTTGTATGTATGGCTGCCATTTATGGTGTTGCCGATGCAGGCAGCGCTGGAGCGTGTGCCAATTAATTACCTTGATGCTTCTGCCGATTTAGGTGCAAACCCCGTGCAAACATTTAGAAATGTGATTTTGCCCTTGGCAATGCCTGGTGTCATTGCGGGCTCTATTTTTACGTTTTCACTCACGCTGGGTGATTACATCATTCCGCAAATCATTGGCTCGTCGCGATTGTTTATAGGGCAGGCTGTTTATGCACATCAAGGCACAGCTGGCAATATTCCCTTGGCGGCTGCGTTTTCTGTCGTGCCGATTGTCATAATGTGCATCTACCTTTGGATGGCAAAGCGCAAAGGGGCATTTGATGCGCTCTAGCTATGCAGAAAAAGCACCCTTGGGTTTAAAAATAGCCGCCATATTGGGCTTGCTGTTTATGCACTTGCCTATATTGCTCATATTTGTGTATGCGTTTACCACGGAAGATAAAACCTACCAATGGCCTCCGCCGGGTTTTACATTAAAGTGGTTTTCAGTTGCGTGGAACAGGCCGGATGTTTGGGAGGCTCTTAGCCTGTCTGTAAAAGTGGCTTCAATTTCAACACTTATTGCTTTGGTTCTTGGAACACTGTGCGCAGCCGCTGTATCAAGGTCGAAATTTTTTGGCCGCGAAGCGATTTCTTTATTGGTCATCTTGCCAATAGCTTTACCTGGAATAATTACCGGCATCGCGTTGCGCTCAGCATTCAACCTTGCAGATATTAAATTCTCGATCTGGACAATTGTGTTAGGGCATGCCACTTTTTGTGTTGTTGTGGTGTACAACAATGCCGTGGCCCGTTTTCGTAGAACATCTGGTTCGCTAATTGAAGCGTCGATGGATCTTGGAGCAAACGGGTTCCAGACTTTTCGTTATGTTGTGTTGCCTAACATTGCAACAGCTTTACTTGCTGGTGGTATGTTGGCTTTTGCGCTTTCATTTGATGAAGTAATAGTGACTACACTAACGGCTGGACAGCAAGCAACGCTTCCCATTTGGATGCTCGAAGAGCTTGTTAGACCAAGACAACGACCGGTTACCAACGTAGTGGCCATGATCGTCGTGTTGGTAACTTTCTTCCCCATACTATGCGCATACTATTTAACAAAAGAGTGAACGCGCTCTGTGGTTTCCGGGTTCCAAAGTGCCTGCTTATCCATAATGCTGTTAAATAGATCCCCTTGTAGCGCCTGAGTTAACCATTGTTGCAAATGGGGTAACTCCAAACTGGCGAACTGCTTTGGTTTTACCATCGAGAATTGTCGGATGAACGGTAAGATCGCAGCATCTGGAAAACGAAACTGGCTACCGCTTAAATAGGGGGATGAGGAAAGTTTGCTTTCCAGTTTCGAAAGAAATGGCATTGCCAGGTGTAAGTAATGGTCTTGCGGATGCTCAGGATGCCTGTCACTGTATTTGTATTTATCCAAATGTTGCTTGAATTCAAAGTCGTTTTCTTGAATAAGTTCTTCGATTTCTGTTTTGCTCATGGTATCGGTGGCTAACCACGCATTGGCATTTTGCACATGCCTTGCCGGATTCTCTTTCATCGCCCAGCGCATAACGTCGATACTCTCATCTATCACCCGGTATTTTGCCACGGCACCATTCTTAGTTGAGTCGCGGTTAGCAGTGGTTAACACGAGCACGGGTACAGTCCCTTTGCTCGATACCTGCAGCATTTGCATAGGTTTGTCTTTCAAGAGCACTTCGCGCAGCTCGTAATGTGCGCCGCAGTGTTTTAGCGCTAAACGCGCGCGCATGGCGTAAGGGCAGCGTCGGAAAGAATAAAGAATGGGCAAGGTCATCGGGCCATTTTATCACTTTGCCCTTGCTAGTTCATATGACTTAGTTCAAGTGTACTAGAGGCTATTTGGTTTTTGCATGAATTCGGCGTCAGGCACATATCCCCCCCAAAATTAGCTAGGCCAACTGTGTAAATGCGCTTTAGTACCACGGTGGTAGAGTTTTAACCCCAATTAACATTTTTCTCTTTCTCGCAAACTTTTTTTGCTTAGGTGCATTAAGCACTACAGAAGCCAACGATTTACGACATTTGTTAAATCGCCTTACTGGAGAAGAGTCTAATGAAAATATCAAACAAAGCCATATACACGGCGGCGGGGTTGTTGTTGAGCTGTATTCCCCTTAATTACGCATCTGCACAGAGTCAGATTGGCGGCGATGTGTCACTTGAGGTGACCGCGCGCAATGTGATCAGCAGTGCATCAGGGACGGGTAATACCAGCACAATCAATGCTAGTCAGATACGCAACTCAAACCTGCATGCCTCAGCCGAATTACAAACCCATTCTGGCGATATTGTCGCTATTAGCAGTGGGGCGAATAACAAATCCAACATCTCTATCGCGTCAAGCATTAACAACTCTCGGCAAGGCAAAGTCACAGTATTAGCCCATACGAAGTCTGTTACCAGCATCGCGAAGGGTAGTCATTCCACCAATACCGTCTCCATTGGCACCGCGACCAATACGTCGGGTGGTTCATTGAATACACAAATAAAACTGGGTCATGTGACGAGTGTCACTGCGGGACACCGGGCCAAAGGTGGTATCAAGGTGGGTAATGTTTCTGGTACCCGATCGGGTAGTCAGAGGATACGGGTAACGGCTGGGAGTATCACGAATTTTTCGAACGGGTCGGGCAAAGGTGGTGTGATCAGCATTGGCAATATCTCTAATTAATTTTCGCTCGAGGCAAACTTTTTTGTGTTTGCCGTTTTATACAAAGTAACAAGCACGAAAAAATTGAAGCAATGAGGAAGATCAACATGAAAACTCAACTAACAATCGCGCTAGCAGTCATCGGTTTGAGCATGTCAGTCAATGCATCAGCCAGTAAGTACAGCGACATCAACCAACGCACGCATATCGACAACTCGAGCATGAACAAGATTTCCGGAGCAAGGCTTCGCGGTATGTTGGTTGGTTCGGATCGCAAAAAGCGTAGCCCAGGTACAGGTGATCAAGACTGTGTGACGCAAATCGGTAATCAGGGTTCGAATCAATCTCTGATTGGAAATCAACAAGACATCATCATCGTTGGCGATGTCATCAATTTTTGCCAGTAAAAGCTGAGCAACAGGAGCTCGAATCATGGAAACGTTAAACAGCAAAAAAGCAGCAGTGGTAGGCACCATGGTTCTAGCAACCACCTTGCTCGGTGGCTGTGCCACCAATTTGAATCAGCCAGATATCGATTCAACCAGTAGCGCACGCATTACGGCAACACCGAAAGCGGCGCCACAACGCACGCTCACCAATTTCACGCGATCGTTACGATGCATGGACGATATGCTCGCTCGATACGAAATCAATGGGCTGCTGCTTGGCGCCCAGGAAGTGGCAGACATAGACAGTGAGGTGGCTGGCACGAAAGACATGCTAATGACCGCGCTTTCAACCATGACGCGAAAAAGTAAAGCGTTTGGTGTTGTTACATTAAGTCAGGATTTGGGTGACGTCACAGCATTTCATTCATATCACGGTACTAAGTCTTTTCAATCGCCTGATTTTTTCATTCGATTGAGTACGCCACAAATTGATAAGGGTATTCAGGTTGATCAGCTTGGGTCGGGTTTTAGAATAGAAGGCGTAGGTGGTCTAGAGCAATCGAAAGATCGTATGGCCTCTGTTGTCTCACTTGATATGAACATGGGTTTAGTTGGCAATCTTCAGCTGTTGCCGGGTGTTTATTCAAGTAACTCCATTGCGGTAGTGCGCAAGGGCCGGGCTAATGATGTCTCTGCCGAGATCAAAAAGTTTGGTGCCTTACTGCGTATGTCTAGCGATAGTAGTGAAGGTTTTCACCACAGTGTTCGCTCTCTAATAGAGCTAGGTTCTATTGAACTCATTGGCCGGCTTACACAAACACCTTATTGGGAGTGCCTGGATATCACGTCGACCAACCCTGCAGTGCAAGCCCAAGTACAAGATTGGTATCAAGCGCTCAACCGTTCCGAGCTAACCACGTTTGTACAGGCTAAGTTGTTTGCTCAGGGTATCTATCAGGGAGACGTGAATGGAAAAGACAGCCAAGTGCTTAGAACGGCAATAGCACAGTTTAAAGCCAAGAACGAACAGGTGGCAGATGGCAAGATTGATTTTGATCTTTACTACCGCTTAGTTAACGACCCAACGCCTATCCAGACACAGCATCTGGAGTTGTTGAACAAAGTTTTAAACAAGCGTAAATCCAAGATGCTTGGAACCATCGCAGTCAACAACGTGGACAGCGGTATTACGCAATCACCAACAACGGGTGCAATAGATTTGCCCAACGCACCGGAATTAGCGTTAACGCTACGTACCGACCGAGGAGTTGACCCTGTTGTTTATCGATCAGGTGAAGAGGTGCAAGTGAGTCTTAGCGCTTCTATCGATGCGAATGTCTACTGCTTCTACCAGCAGGGCGACGGCACGGTGATCAAGTTATTTCCAAACCGTTTTCGTCCAAGCAGTAGAGTGGCTAAAGACGATGTGCTTGAACTACCGGGTGATGACAATTTTAAAATTGTTGCCGACGCCCGCGGCTCTGTTGAAACACTAATGTGCATGGCTTCGTACAGCGATATTGACCAATCGCTTCCATTTGAGCTAAGCACTCGTGATCTGCAAGCCTTGCCGGTCGCCGATCTTGATCAAGTGTTTGGTTACTACAAGTCAGTGGCAGAAACAACGCCACTACGCGAATCTATCAATATCAAAGTTTACTAATTTAACCTAAAGAGAACAGGAGAGAGAAAATGAAATCAAGACACCCCGGCCAAACTGTTAAGCCCATGCGAATCAGTTTGTTGGCAATGACAATTGCGGCAATGAGCTTTAACCAGATGGCCTTTGCAAATGATTCAGCATCAGACACAAAGGGCATTATCTTTGAACAACCGCCAGCAGCTGCTGAACTTGCCGATATTTTGTTTCCATCCAGTGGTCGTTCGATTGTAATTGGCGGTAGTAGCGCTAAAAAAGTTGAGCCGGAAGCACCGAAGTTATTCGGTTTATTGATTAACTTCAAATTTGGTGAGGCCACCATTTTAGAAGAATCCTTACCGTATTTGGACAGTGTTGGACAAATGCTTAACCTTGAAAGCGTTCGCTCAGAATCGATTGTTATTGAAGGTCACACCGATGCAGTTGGTGAAGATCATTTCAATAATTCATTGTCGCAAGACCGGGCACTCGCTGTAACCGATTACTTGGTTAGTGTGCACAACATAGATGCAGAGCGGCTCCACCCAGTTGGCAAAGGTGAAGTTGAACCTTATGACGCTAATGACCCAACTGCACCGATTAATCGCCGTGTGCAATTCCGACCGCTTAATAAATAGTCAGTGAGAAGACCAATGTACACAAAAAAAACGGATATAGAACTGATTGAGTTGTATCGCAATCAAAAGGATGAACACGCAATGCGTGCATTGGTTGAAAGACACTATGACACCGTGTTTCGTCGGTTCTCACGAGAGCTGCGCAACCAGTTTGATGCAGAAGATGCTTCGCAAAAGTTATGGTTGCAAGTTGCAAGAAACCTTGATGGGTATGAAGACCAAGGCAAATTCAGTCACTACCTATCCAGTATAGCGTCAAACATTATCAAGACGCATTGGCGCGATACGTCTACCAGGCAAAACGTAGTAGTCGAAGCGACGCAAGATGAAGAAGGAAATGAGCTAGAGGCTGAAGATTGGGTTAGCCCAGAAAACCTTATCGCTGATCACGAAATGGTTCGTTACCTAACAGAAGAGCTTATACCAAGTTTACCAGCAGAACAAAGATTGGCATGGTTACTTAGGCATGAGTCGGAGTACTGGGAGCCAAACAAACCAATGAAGTGGCAGCAAATGGCGGAGCTTAACGGTGTGAATGTTGATCAGATGTGGCACACGTTTGAAAATGCCCGTGAAAAACTGATGCACAAAGCGGCAACAGATTCTGTAGCTGAGATTGGTACCGAAGAGTTGTCAGCGTTTCTGGTATGGACGCAAGCACAGAGAGCCAATAAAAATCAAAAATTCTCGTGGGACTACTTCGCTCATTTATTAAATGTACCAGTAAACACAATGAAAACGCGATACCGCTCAGCACAGCAAACGCTTGCAAACGGTCTTGCCGAATACGGGAGTGTGCAAGCATGAGTTCATCCAATAGCAAAATAAGTCCAGCGCAGCTTTATCAATTCTATCGGCGCAATAGAACGCACGATGCCAAGCTTGATGCGCTTTATCAAATGCCCGTCGAGCTGCAAGAAGACGATAATTCGTCAGTCGATGTATCCGAGGCAGACACTGATGATGCATCGGTTGCTCGGTACTTCAATGCGTATAGACGTGAGTCTGGCGCAGCGCCGCAAGCACAGTCTATTGCCATTGATGCGATTATGCGTCAAATCGCCATTGACAGCGCGCGCGACCGTTTGCTTTCAACCCATTTTAATTTTTCCACAGATGAGGCGGAAAACTCGGCCGTTCAAACGCATTCTGCGCCTGTGGGTGGAGTAGCCAAATCAGTATTCGAATTACCGGGCAAGATGCTCGATAAAGTTATTAACTCAATATCCAAAAAGCGCATGATTCTAGCGCCCGCTATGGCGATGGCACTGTTGGCCGTATTTATTGTTCCACGTTTAGTGTCGCCCCCGGATGTCTCAATGGAAGCATCCGAACAGATAGCCTCTGTAACAGCAGTTCCGGCTTCTTTACTTGAACAGGCAACGGAAACGGCTGGCAGTATTAACAATCACGTTAAATCTATGGTTGGGTTCACCAGCGGGCAATCAGAGGTTGCGGCTCGTTTTCAACTGGGTCAAACAGTGGCTCAAGTGGGTTTAGTAGTCGCGGGTGTTTTGGATGTTGATGTCACGCCTTTAACCGAATCTCTTCGTTCTCCGAGTGCATCAATCGCTGCTTCAGATATCAATGATCAACGAGCGCGTTTATCTGATGCCATGGTCGATGGAGAACCTGCCGCCGTGATCTCTGCGCTTATCGATTTGGATGCAGCGCAAAAGGTCCATGACAACGGATTATACAATTGGTATTTGTTTGGCCAGGTGATGGAGTCTGTACATTTGAGTAGCGAAATCGCGTTGCGAGATGAAAACATGCGACCACTAAATGATTCTTTGCTTCGCCTACGTCAGTTTGAACCAGTGAACTTAGTATCCGATTCAGAACCTTTGAACGCCAGAATATCTGAACTGCAGCAGCTGGCTACTTCTAACGAGGTGACACTAATCGATGCACGTCGTATTCAGGGGTTAGCGCAATCAATTCGTGCCTTGGCGGGACAACTACAGTGAGAGTTGACATGCGCAAACACGTACGTCACGGCACTTGCGCCGCTGCGCTACTGCTGTTTGCGGTCAGCACTGCCGCGCTATCTGGCATCGAAGCGCACACCAGTTTTTATTTGGATACTTATGGATTGGCTGATCCCTCAACAAATAAAAGAGTAAGCCGGGCGCAAGGTATATTTCAAAAGCTTAAAAAAGTTGCGGGTAAGTCGGTATCGTCCGCAAAACTAATCATCGTTAATAGCAAAACCAGCCCTTGGGCTGTAGCACTGGCAGATGGCAACGTGGTGCTATCTGCTGGTGGTCTCGATATTATTTATGATGACTATGATCATCAAGTTGGTGATGCGCGTTTAGCCTTTGTTTTGGGGCATGAGCTTGCTCATTTGAGCAATAGGGATTTATGGCATCATCAAGTTTTTGTGAGTTTGGCTGGGAACGCTGGTACAAATCCGTTGAAGCAGGTGCGCCAGCTACTAAAAAATTCTGCGCACAACAACGAAGAAATTAAGCAACGTGAACTTAAAGCCGATGAAATCGGGTTCGTTTATGCGTCTCTGGCTGGTTTTAATACCGATGTCGTGTTCGAGAGTTTTACCCGGCCTGGCTTTTTGCAAGAGTGGGTGGATAAAACACATGCCTGGGTAGACGACGAGCATCACAGTCCGGAGCTACGCACCTCTTTTATACGTAACCGCCTTCAACAGCTTCGGTTAAAGGTTGTATTGTTTGACTACGGCGTGCGGTTGGCTCATTTTGGGCGATTTGAAGATGCCTTGTATTTTTTGGATGCATTCCGGCGGGAATACCCTTCGCGACAGGTTTTAAGCAATATGGGCTATGTGCATTTACAACTTGCACGAAAAGCCATGTCGTCATCGGTTGCCTATCGTTTTTGGTATCCAACGTTGCTTGAAACACATTCCGGTGTGCCTGAGTTAGCGCGCCAGTTTCCAAAGGAGCTATCTCCGGAAGTTCGTGATCATTTGGAACAAGCGGCGCAACTGTTAGACGAAGCAACAAGAATAGACAGTACTGACATTGTATCGAGGCTCAATCTTGTTGCTACTTATCTCTATTTAAGTGAACCATTCAAAGCGCGTGCCGTAGTCGAAGAGGCATTACGCACTTGGCCCGATAGTATTCAGCTAAAAGCCATGCGTTCACTTGTGTTGCTGGAGCAAGAGCCACAAGTCGACATGTGGGCGCATGTGACCAATAGCCTGGAAAAGCTGATCGAAAATATGGCTGTACCACCGGATAACATTTTGTACAACTTAGGCATGCTTTACACCGAACGTGGTCGGCATGGGCAGGCAACCGTCTATTGGGATAGATTGTTGGCCAGGCTGAATCAATTACCGGAGAACTATCAAATCATTGTTTGTGCAGAGACCGGTAACCCAGCTATATGCGAAAACAAAAATTTGCGTGTCGACCCGAACGAACGTCGGTTTGGTGAACGCTACACGCTGCCCATTAGTCTAGGTACGCATATGGACAGCGCGGAAGCACGCACGTCGCTCAAGAACTGGCAACAATCGCAGTGGACTATTGGGCCATTTAGTGTACGTATTTTTGAGAATGATAATTATGGTTCTGTGCTTGCGCTTGATCATCATGCAGAAATGATCGTACTCAGTGCTGAAGCAATGCCGAGCCCGAGTGGGCTCACGCGTGAACATGGGGAACCAGATATCTCATTACCATTGGGGGCCGGAACCGTTTGGTCTTATGGTTCGAGCTGGTCAGCTTTTTTAGAAAATGATCGAGTTTCCGAAATTTGGGTGGCTCGCTAATAACGATGTACTACAGGTGTCTTATGAACAGGGAAAATAATCGTCTCCGAATCTTTAAATGGCTGCAAGCGAAGCCGTGGTTAAGGTATTTATTGTTAGCGACATTTTGCGGGCTTTCGAGTAACGTTTTTGCGGAAAAACGCGTAGCGTTAGTGGTTGGCAACAACGACTACGAGCAAGCTAGATTACGCAACCCAGTTAACGATGCGGTGGCTATTGGTGAGAAGCTCGAAGCAATGGGCTATGAAACCACTGTACTCAAAAACGGAAAACGCCTGGAGTTAGAAGCTGCGTTGGATAGATACAGCGAGCAAGTGGCCGATGCAGACTACGCATTGTTTTACTACGCTGGTCATGCGATTCAGGTAGACGGTACCAATTACCTTATTCCAACCGATGCAAAACTCGCCGCACGCAGAGACATTAAAAAACTGATACAACTTGGCGATGTGACAGACGAAGTGGGTCAGGCCGGCAGTTTGGGTGTGGTCATATTGGATGCGTGTCGTGATAACCCCTTTAATGCGGCATTGGATGAATCCTTAGGCCGTGGTCTGGTGGGGCGTGGTCTCTCGGGCAGCATCGTTATGGGTGGAAACACACTCATCGCTTATGCAACTGAAGAAGACGCCATTGCAGCAGATGGTCACGGCAAACATAGCCCCTACACCAAGGCTTTGCTGGAACATATTTCAACGCCATCGGTTGATGTACGTTTAATGTTTGGCAAAGTGCGTGACGAGGTGATTAAAAATACCGGCGGACGGCAACGGCCTTTTGTTTACGGCTCGTTGGGCGGCGCGAATTATTTTTTGAACTCTAAAAAGGCGGCGCCCCCAAAGGTCGCACTTCCACAGCCAATTGTTACTAGTAATATTGGGCAGCCACGTTCTATTTCCAACGCAGATATGAGTCGTGTAATGGATATGTTCTCAGATTTACACAGTGCAATTAAACGAAAAGATCGCGACATGATACATAAACTTACTACACCATCAGAAGACAGAGACAAGTATATTGATTATCTGTTTGATAATTTCAGCACCATTGATGTCAGTCTGTCTCGCGTGCGTGCGGTCGATGAGAAGTCCTCCATTGTTGGTTTGATTACCATCGATAGACTGGTGCGTTCGAATGGGGATATCGGTATTCCAGCAAAATCGCATCGCACCATATCCATCGAAAGTAAGCTGGTTGACGATGATTGGACGCAAGTGATCTGGTAGAGCCGGATAAACGCAATTATAGGGAAAAGTGAATACACAATGAGATCGATTTCAAATGTCTTACTAAATACAGGTGCATCACTAATACTGTTACTCAGTATTGCCGCAAGTGCTTTAAGTGTGCCGTCGGCTTACGCGCAATCTGGTGGTACTGATTTTCAAATACCAACGCTGGTTATTGAGAAAAGGCCCTCAGGTCTGGCTGGTGAAGAGCAGGGATTTATCTTACGTGTCACTGATGATCAATCCGTTGCTTCGGTGAAAATGTATTTTCGCTATTCGAGTAACGATAGTTATACAGAAGTCGATCTTGAGCCGATGGAGAGTGATAGTGAGCTTTATCTGGCCAGTATTCCCACCGTTGATATAGATTCCAACTTAATTCAATATTATTTGATTGCCGAAGACGCTGCTGGAAACCTGGTGCAACGCGGTTATTCGTTTTCACCATTGACATTAAGTCTGCGCGCGCCCGCATCCGCCAATAGCGATTCTCAAAACACACAAACCAGCTCATCACGTCGCACTATTCTCTATGTACTAGGTGCTATTGCTGCCGGTGCGGTCGTTGCAGCTGCTGCCAGTGCTGGTGGTGGTGGTGGAGACTCGGGTGACTCGGGTGGGTGTGGAGCGGAAGGCTGTGTATTAACTATTGGTGCGCCAAGACCATGATGCTTATTAACAATCTAATGAAATTAACGGCTGCAAAACTACTCAAAACGGCAGTTTTATCGACGATGCTCCTATTAAGTGGATGCACTGAACAAGGCGGTGAGGCGGGTCGCATCGATAACAACAATCTCGTGTTAAAAACCCCAACGCAGTTATTGGGATTGCGAGAGTTTCAAAACGAGCGACTACGCTGTGTGGTAACCATCAATGGCGAAAGCGTCACCATGAACGCAAATTCAGGTAGCACAGAATGGTCTGGCAGTTTAGTCGTGCCTTCTGGTCAATCGCTGCAACTGGAAATGAACTGGTTTTATGATGACATTCTGGTCGCAACGCATTCGCGAACCATAGACGGTATTAACGCCAACACCAATATCGATTTTGCATCCAGCGACTACGTCACCGATGGCCCCAATCTCGATCTTGATTCGGATGGCTATAGCAATTTAGTGGAATTAGAAGATGAATTCGACCCAAACGACCCTAATAACCCGGGTGCGCCCAATATCGATGTGATTATTCCCTGGGTTGCCCCTTCGGATGCGAATATCACCATAGACGGCTTGTATGACAACGCGTGGAATCTTGCCACTTTTGTTGATAGGCAGGGTTCAACCTTGGCTATCGACAACCTGATGATTGATAAAGGCGCTCAATTCGCAGATGGTGATACCGATTTTCAATGGGCAGCACTGCATGATGGGACCTATATGTACATCATGGTATTTGCCGAACAAACCACATCGGATACACCATTTGGTGATTCAACGCTGGGCTACAGAGATGATGCCTTAAGTTTATTCATCGATGGGAACAATAGTAAGCTAAGCACTTATGATGGTGT